>NZ_VOYN01000002.1:0-150488 GCF_013420275.1 Acinetobacter sp. YH01020 | reverse complement strand
AGGTAAATCACGCCAAGGACAGCCTGTTCTAATTCGAAATAAAATCGCTTCAATAAAATTCCGTAAATTTAATTTGAGATAAATATTAAAGTGACGGAAAATAGCAAGTAACTTGGACCAGTGTTGATCATTTAGCATTGTTCGAGGCATAGCGAGTGTAAAATTGGGTTTGGCGATTTAATTTTACTATCTCGCTATTTTTTTAATCAACAAATGTCAACAGACCCTAGTATGTTGGCACTCATCATCGGTGTGCCTGAACAAGTCTTGATGGGGCTGTCATTGATTCCTAACCTCATACTCGCTGGGATCGGAAAGCGGCTTTATAGCGATTTTGCTGTGCAAAAGACCAAAGCCTATATGCAGCAGCCGAAATATAGTGAACAGGTGTTTGCTGAAGAAGGAGGAGTGAACTGGGGGCTGCCTTTATTGTTGGTATTTATTCAATCTGTCGTGATGATTATGCTCAGTTTGCCTTTTATTCAATTTTCACCGCTATAGAATTCTGTAATTGAGTGCGTGTTCGTTCCGTGTTATATCCTTAAAACAGAAATTTTGTATCCATAAACAATAAGTTTTAACACGGAGAATGACAATGAGTGTACGTCCACGCATGACTCATCTATTTGAACAACTGGGTTTAGATTCGAGTGAAGACGCGATTGCTTTATTTATCGTGACGCATCAACTCAGTGCCCAAACTAAAATTACCGAAGCAGATTATTGGACAGATGCTCAGCGCCAGTTCTTGGCCGAAAAAATTAAGTCAGATGGTGAATGGGCGATTATTGTCGATCAATTGAATGAATCATTACATGAAGATTCGTTGACGAAGTAAAACTGACGGGTCCGCCTTGGTATTTAATGGGATCGGCTGAAAAAGGTGATCCCATTTTTACTGAAAAACTGATGTTACGTACGTAAAAGTTATTTCGTGTTTTTAAAATGATTTTTAAGTCTATTCAACGAAGTCTTACATCTAGGAATTGAATAAATTGATTGGCCTTCGGCTGGAGGTACTCTTACGGAACGTTGTTTCTCATTCGGCAAAATGAGAAGCGTGCTTTGTAAAGAAACCATCTTGCGGTGCAATGCACCTCACCGACAAAACTCGTTCACTACCGTCTAATTATTCAAAGTATCGCAAAAACATTTTTGATGAGAAGTAGTCCTATCTCAAACACTTGCGGATGACCTTGCCGCGTATCGTTCTTATATTTGAATCAAATTGCACTTCTGATGTTACTGTATAACATCAGTGAAAAGAGGTTGAACTTTCACAATAAGTAAGAGCATCTATTGCTGACCTTGAGCCAAGCTACAAATATTGATGGCAGATTTGAAGGTCACTGCATTGTATATGATGACTATTCAACAAGGACTGTTCAACACTTGGCTAATCAAATCATTCGCTTTTTCTAGATGCTTAAACAGATGAATATAAAAAGCCACCATAGCGGTGGCTTTTTTAACGATTAAATATTGTAGGCAAAAAAATCGATTAGATGTGTTTCATCAATTCAACTAGCTTTTGTGCAGCAAGTGACTGAGTACGGCCTGGGTGCCATACCATGCCCAATTGACGATTCATGTTTGAAGGTAAATTCAATTGTTTTAAATCTTGGTTCAATAAGGTTTTAGGAAGGACTGACCAACCAAGACCAATGGAAACCAACATACGAATCGACTCAAGTGAGTTATTGCTCATGGTGACTTTGGGCTTGAGTCCATACTTTTCAAACTCAGCTAAGGTAATTTGACTGGTATAGGTTTGCGCTGCAGGCAATAGACTTGGGTATTGGATCAAATCTTCTAAGGTTAAATGCTCAACTTGCGCCAAAGGATGGAAAGGTGCAACCACGAATACCAGTGGATCATTCCATGTCGTGATGTATTTTAAACGGCTGTCACCTTGTGGCGGTAAAGTTAAAAATGCCAATTCTAAGTCGCCAGCCAAAACTTGCTCATGGGCCTGTTCAGAATCAACAAAGTGTACATCTAAGGTTACTTCCGGAAACTGTTGCACATATTGACGCAAATGCGCTGGTAAATGGTGTAAGCCGATATGATGACTGGTACCAATTTTCAGTTTACCTTGAACCTGACCTTGCTCATGGCTGAGCGTATGGTGAATATCGCCCAACTCATTCAGCCAGCTTTTTACTTTTGGCAAGAGAGAGTTTGCTGCATGCGTCGCTTGAACACCACGACCCGCGGATTCAAAAAGTTTGACACCGAAGTATTCTTCTAAACTGTGAATACGCTTGGTCACAGCAGGTTGCGTAATGAAGAGCTGATCTGCTGCCAAGGAGATCGAACCAGTTTCCATGACTTTTACAAAGGCTTCAAAGGCTGCGAGATTCATCTTCATTCCTATAAAGAATTTTTATGCGTAGACTCATTGTTATAATATTTTAAGAATAAATCAAAGGAAAAGTTGTATCTTTTGATTTAAAACTAAGCGTTCAAGCCATACTACGCGTTAAATCTGAGGGGATTTTCCGGGTTCCATAGTGTTATTCGAGTGCCTGATCGTTGCATGATTCGAGATTGGGCTGTGAAGTTTTTAGCTCAAATGCGTTGTTACAAAGTTGTTTTTTAAACCGAAACCAGAGTTATGCATAATATAAAAAATACAGGGCTGGAAAGTACGTCAACCGTTTAAATTAAAGAGGAGCGATGGCGTTTCTTTTTAACTCAGCATTGAACTAAAACAAAAAAATGAACTCAAGTTTTGATGGCTTGGGGAACATACTTTTCAGTGAATAATTAAAGCAACAGGTACAGTCAGGGCGGCATCGATTAGCGATGTTGTACCTCACAGGGAGAAGGCGATGGATATTAAACATATTAAAAATTTACTGGATATTTTTGAAGGGACAGTCGAAAAGCGCTGTGCGGTATATGAAATCGCAGATGATGAAGACGACGAAAACCGTGCAGCAGCCGAGTGTAATGCGGCAAAAAACAAACTGATTCTTGCGATAGAGCAATTGGTTGAGGCGCATGACCAACTGGCTTTACAGCAAAAAACCAAGCTTTGATGATCCGTCTGCAATTGAATCTATAGGATGAAATCGATGGAACGTTAAAGTGGATGGAGTAAAAGAACGTTCTAAGATCATTAAAAAACCACCGTGATGGTGGTTTTTTTACAAGGAGCAGGGTTGGATTAAGCGGGGATATTTTCCTCTGCAGCTTTATCTTTCTTTTCCCATGCTTTTTCGTGGAAGAAAAAGGCAACCGCTTGAACAGTCGGTTCAAGTAAACTTAAGGTAATAGCCATTGCAATACTGCCTGTCACGTAATAGCCAACCAACATCGCAACCGTGATATGCATGATGTAATAGCTCAAGGTTTTTTTGAACATGCGCTGATTATTTTCGACGAACTTGTTAATGTGTGCCATGAGAATGCTCCTTGTTAAATTGATAAATCTTGGCAATGAGTTAATAGTAATGATTCTTATTTGCAATGTAAAAGAGAAAATTCAATTTATGATCATTGAATTTCTAAATCACTGTTTAAAAATGGCAGAAAGCGATCAAAAAGTCGGAGAAAATTCTAAAGTTTCATTTGCTGAAAGTATTGAAGTGAGCGTGTTTTAAACGCATCAATGGTGATTAAAATGCAGCGGAAATCAGCAGTTAAATATCATTCCTATAAGTTTTTAAACTAATAAAAATGATAAATTAGATTTATGTGAATACGTGGTTATAATCGATTTAACGAAAGAATTTACCCAGTCCAGTGGAGCAAATCGACATGGCAGGCGAAACCCAAAAAGCGGAAACCCAAACAAAAAAAACCTTGTATGACAAATTGTGGGATGACCATCTAGTAAAACAACGAGATGATGGCTCTTCATTATTGTATATCGACCGTCATTTATTGCATGAAGTGACTTCTCCACAAGCCTTTGAAGGGCTACAGCTTGCGGGCCGTAAACCATGGCGTTTAAGCGCTAACGTTGCAACGCCAGACCATAACGTACCTACTTCTACTAAGGAGCGTGCTGAAGGTATTGCAGGTATTGAAGATGATACTTCACGTATCCAAGTGCAAACCTTAGATGAGAACTGTAAAACATTTAATGTTGCCCAGTTTGATATCAATGATGTGCGTCAAGGTATTGCGCATGTGGTTGGGCCTGAACAAGGTTTAACGTTGCCGGGTATGACCGTGGTGTGTGGTGACTCACATACTGCAACGCATGGTGCATTTGGTTGTTTGGCTCATGGTATCGGCACATCGGAAGTTGAACATGTATTGGCGACTCAATGCTTAGTTCAAAAGAAAATGAAGAACATGTTGGTGCGTGTTGACGGTCAATTGGGTCAAGGCGTAACTCCTAAAGACGTGGTTTTAGCGATTATCGGTAAAATCGGTACGGCGGGTGGTACAGGTCACGCGATTGAATTTGGTGGTCAAGTGTTCCGTGATATGTCGATTGAAGGTCGTATGACGGTTTGTAACATGGCGATCGAAGGTGGCGCGCGCGTGGGGATGGTGGCTGTCGATGACAAAACCATTGCCTATGTGAAAGACCGTCCATATGCACCGAAGGGCGAACAGTGGGATGCTGCAGTAGAATATTGGAAGACTTTAGTGTCTGATGAAGGCGCGCATTTTGATACTGTTGTGGTGTTGCAAGGTGAAGAGATTGAGCCACAAGTGTCTTGGGGGACTTCTCCTGAGATGGTGATTCCTGTATCTCAAGCAGTGCCAACTTTAGAACAAGCTAAAGATGACGTACAGCGTAATGACTGGACACGTGCATACAATTACATGGGCTTAGAAGCAGGTCAGGCATTGGCTGATATTCAATTAGACCGTGTATTTATTGGTTCATGTACCAACTCACGCATCGAAGATATTCGTGCAGCGGCTGAAGTGGCCAAAGGCAAAAAAGTGGCGGCATCGATTAAGCAAGCCATGGTGGTGCCGGGTTCAGGTTTGGTGAAAGCACAAGCAGAAGCAGAAGGCTTAGATAAAATCTTAATTGAAGCCGGCTTTGAATGGCGTGAGCCGGGTTGCTCAATGTGCTTGGCAATGAATGCTGACAAATTGCAACCGGGTGAGCACTGTGCATCGACGTCTAACCGTAACTTTGAAGGTCGTCAAGGTAATGGTGGTCGCACGCATTTGGTAAGTCCAGCAATGGCAGCAGCTGCGGCAATTGCAGGTCACTTTGTGGATGTGCGTACATTCTAGTTTAACCCCTCATCCCAACCTTCTCCCTGAGCCATATCATGGCGCAAGAGAAGGAGTTCCCTCTCCTTTTAGGAGAGGGTTAGGGAGAGGTCACGGATTCAGTGAGAAATAAACATGAAAAAATATACCGTTGAACAAGGTATCGTTGCACCATTAGACCGTGCCAATGTTGATACAGATTTAATCATTCCAAAACAGTTTTTGAAATCAATTAAGCGTACAGGCTTTGGTGCCAACTTATTTGATGAGTTGCGCTATTTGGATGAAGGCTATTTAGGTCAAGACATTTCAAAACGTCCGATTAACCCAGATTTCGAATTGAACAAACCACGTTATCAAGGTGCGTCGATTTTGATCTCTCGTGCAAACTTTGGTTGTGGTTCGAGCCGTGAGCATGCGCCTTGGGCATTAGAAGAATATGGTTTTCGTACCGTCATAGCACCAAGCTATGCGGACATTTTCTTTAATAACAGCTTTAAAAATGGCATGTTGCCAGTGATCTTGTCTGAAGAAATCGTCGATCAGTTATTTAAAGAATGTGCTGCATCTGAAGGCTATCAATTAACCATTGATTTGGCTGCGCAAGAAGTACGTACACCGAGTGGTGAAAGCTTTAGCTTTGAAGTCGATCCATTCCGTAAACACTGCTTATTGAATGGCTTGGATGATATTGGTTTAACTTTACAAGCTGCCGATGATATTCGCGCTTATGAAGAAAAAACCAAAGCATCTCGCCCTTGGGTATTTGCAGAAATTAAAGCTTAAGTCAGTGTCACTGTAGAACTTCTTAGTAGTCAGTCGGCTTAAGTCTTGCTAATATCAGGCGAAACAAAATTTATACGTTAGCCAGAATTTATCAGGTTGGGTTCGAAAAATGAAAAAGTTCTTCGGTCAGCTGGTTGTAACGGGAGCGCTGTTCGCAACGCTCTCTGCCTGTCAAAGCTTTGACACGGCACGCATTAAAAATGTGAAAGAAACTGAAAGTACAAAAAATAATGCTCTGATTTACTGTGCAGGTACAGCGCACTGTGAATTTGAACGTTTTGATCAAATACAGGTGGTTGATCCAAATAATCAACATGTACAACGTGCTGCGATTAAAGCAGGCATTGTACGGTTGAATGGTCGTTCATTGTCTGAGCCTAATCCTTTGTATTTGTCTGTACCTTCAGGTCAGCATGAAGTCGTGATTCGCTATTATCCAATTTCTCAGGAAAAAGCAGAGCGCTTGCATGTCATTCACAACTTTAGGTCCAAACACGAGTACACCTTTAAAATGTACCGTGAGCGTTCAAAAAACACAGGCAGTTTACTGGATAAATCTGCGCCTGATCCGCTCTGTGTAGACTTAAAGCAAGGTGCAAAAACGATTCGACGTTTCTGCCGACCCTACAATGTCCTCACAGGACTTGGTGAGTTCGTAGAAAAGAAACTTTAAATCTGACTGGTAATCAAGCCAGCGTATAAATGGAAAGACTCATGTCAAAACATATTTTGATTTTACCAGGTGATGGTATTGGTCCTGAAATCGTGAAAGCGGCTGAACAAGTGCTGACACGTGTAAACGAGAAATTCAACTTAGGTTTGACTTGGGAACAAGGTCTTTTAGGTGGTGCAGCGATCGACGCGCACGGTTCACCTTATCCAGATGTAACAGCAGCACAAGCGAAGACTGCTGATGCGATTTTATTGGGTGCAGTGGGTGGTCCTAAGTGGGATACCATTGAGCGTTCAATTCGTCCAGAACGTGGCCTATTAAAAATTCGTTCAGAATTAAATTTATTTGCCAATTTACGTCCAGCAATTCTTTATCCGCAGCTTGCAGATGCGTCGAGCTTAAAACCTGAAATCGTAGCAGGTTTGGATATTTTGATCGTACGTGAGTTAACTGGCGGGATCTATTTCGGTCAACCACGTGGTATTCGTGAACTCGAAAACGGCGAAAAACAAGGTTTCAATACTGACGTATATGCTGAATCTGAAATCAAGCGTATTGCCAAAGTTGCTTTTGAAATGGCGAACTTACGTGGTGGTAAGGTATGTTCAGTGGATAAAGCCAACGTACTAGAAGTGACTGAGCTTTGGAAACAAACTGTAACTGCGTTAAAAGAAGAGCAGTATCCTGAAATTAACTTGTCTCATATGTATGTTGACAATGCTGCCATGCAATTGGTCCGTGCGCCAAAACAGTTTGATGTAATCGTGACAGGTAACTTGTTCGGTGATATCTTGTCTGATGAAGCGGCGATGTTAACCGGTTCTATCGGCATGTTGCCATCGGCTTCTTTAGATGAAAATGGTAAAGGTATGTATGAGCCTTGCCACGGTTCAGCACCAGACATCGCAGGTCAAAACATTGCGAACCCATTAGCAACAATTCTGTCTGTTGCTATGATGCTACGTTATACCTTCCGTGAAGAAGCGGCGGCAAAAGCAATTGAAGATGCTGTAGGTAATGTCTTAGATCAAGGCTTACGTACAGGTGACATCATGTCAGAAGGCAGTACTCAAGTCGGTACTGTTGAAATGGGTCAAGCTGTAGTTTCTGCATTGAACTAATGGCGAATCAAAAAACGCAGCGTTTATGCTGCGTTTTTTTGTGCCTAGAAATTATCAACCCTAGAATTGATGCGCTAACAGGTGCGACCAGTTAATCGGACATCAGTTGCAATATTATGCTTTAAGCGAAATTGAATAAGGCAGTTTAACTCAACCTCATAGCGTGTATTTCCACTGGGAATCGGCACAGCAGCGCCGCTGCCCATGCCCATCGCAGGATTTTCCGCCATCGGTAAAGGAATACTGATCGGGCGTGTAACACGATAACGAAGGTAGTCTGAACTGACCTCCACGGGAGAGGTTCTTTGATAGCCGAGTTTACTGAGATTAAGTTCTGCTTGAATCGTTTGGCTCGATTGACCAATAAATGAGGCTAAATAGCGTTCACGTTCAACGGAGGATATCGTTGATGTCGTGGTACAGCCAGCCATACATACAATGCTTAGAACGCATCCCATGCTCAGTATCGGGCGAATAAAACGCTGATCTTCGTAAACCAGATGTTCTAAAATAAATTTCATGGGTCAGTTTCTCACGAAATAAATTCAGTTTAGTCAGATCGGTCTGTATAACACTGTAGTCATTTGATACACGGTCAGCTGAGCAAGATTAGCCTCTAGGATTCTCATGCAGGATCAACAAGCTCTGCCAACATAGTCAATGGATTCAACTATTTGATTGCGTAATTTGAACTCGATTTTACATTCCATATCGACAGTGACACCACCTTTAGACGGCGTTGGGATAGGGGCGCCCATGGCTATACTGGTGCCGATATTTGGTGTACCAATCGGGATTGGCATCGAGCGTAAAATGGTATAGCTAAGTTTTTCGTTGCTTTGTACGGGTGCTCCCATCACTTTATAGCCCAATTGACTCAAGTTGAGCTCTTTACGAACTTGATCAGCTGGCTGTCCAATATAGTGTTGTAGGGATTGATTGAGTTGCTTTTGGCCTGTCGTGGCGCAAGCAACACAAAAGATAGCACCGGCTAATCCTAGATGTTTCATATGATTTTATGTCCTTATATTTTGAATTTTATAATCGAATTTTTACGTTTTTAGACTGTAAAGCAAATTTGCAGTCAATTTTTATCATTGTATTGAAATAAATACAAAAAAAGCCACTTTATCAGTGGCTTTTTCGCTTCGCTAAAACTTAGCGCGCACGGTAAGTGATACGACCCTTAGTCAAATCATAAGGTGTCATTTCTACTTTAACACTGTCGCCAGTCAAAATACGGATATAGTGTTTACGCATTTTGCCAGAGATGTGAGCAATCACTTCATGACCGTTTTCTAAACGTACACGGAACATAGTATTAGGAAGCGTCTCGGTGACAACGCCTTCGAACTCGATGAGTTCCTCTTTATTGGCCATAGCCTACCTGAATGAATAAATTAGCAAGGCGCAAATTATAGTCAATTTTTTTTCAGAATACAAGCCGTAAAAGGCTTTGAACTGATCGACTGTCAGTAAAATAAGCGAACAATTCAGTTAAATATTTTCAACAAAAAATGTGCAGTAACAGTTGTCAGTTTGGTCAATCGCAGTTAATCTAAAATCAATCTTTTTAGGTATAAATGAAGTACATACAAGGAAGGTTCTGGAGTGGGTCAGCTAACTGATGCATCTGTTGTGTTGCGTTTAGGGTATCAAGCGATTCGTCGTGCCGGATTACCAACAGAAGAAATTTTAACAAAAGCGGGTGTGGCATTAAATCAGGTTGAAACCAATGACCGTACCCCATTGAATGCGCAATTTGCGTTCTGGGTGGCTGCAGAAGAAGTCAGTAAGGATCCTGATATTGGTTTGCATCTGGGAGAGCATTTGCCTTTATATCGAGGGCAAGTGATTGAACACTTATTTATTTCATCTGAGAATTTTGGTGAAGGTTTAAAGCGAGCTTTGGCGTATCAACGCCTAATTAGCGATGCCTTTCATGCACAATTGGTGATAGAAGATGACCGCTGCTATTTGACCAATGGTCATCAGCCTTGGGCAGAAAATATCGTGAATCGTCATTTTTCTGAATGCGCGATGTCCGGTGTTTTGCGTTTCTTTAAGTTTATTACTGAAGGGCGTTTTCAGCCGATTTATATCGACTTTAACTTTAGTCAGGGCGCGCCAGATGATGAGTATTTCCGTGTTTATGAATGCCCTGTGAGCTTAGGGCAGAAAGAAACCCGATTGTATTTTGATCCGGCTATTTTAGAGTATCAATTGTGGCAGGCAGAACCTGAGTTATTACAATTGCATGAGCAGTTGGCGATTGAAAAACTTCAGGAGTTGGCGCGTTATGATTTGGTCGGTGAAGTTCGCCGTGCTATTGGTTCAACGCTAGAAAGTGGTGAAACCACACTCGAAACGGTCGCTGCGCAGCTCAACATTACCCCGCGTCGTTTACGGACTCAGTTGTCAGAAGCCAATACCAGTTTTCAGCAAATTTTGTCAGACTATCGCTGTCGTTTGGCTAAAAAATTATTGGCCAATACCAATGAAAGTGTGGAGCGCATTGTGTACTTAACGGGTTTTTCTGAACCAAGTACGTTCTATCGCGCATTTAAACGCTGGACCAATGAAACGCCCGTGGAGTACCGTAAGCGGAAGCAGCGTTAAGGTTGATCTTCGATAGAATCCTTCCCTAAACAGAATCCCCCTTTTTCAAAGGGGGATTTTCATCTTTAGAATCTGGCAATGGCGGAAATGAAACACCCTCTCTGTGAAAGTGAGGTTGGGAGGGATTGTTTATTCAGGCATATTTAGCCAATGTGGTCCTAACGGAACTTGAGGAAGTTTAAACTGAGCTGGATAGTCTGCATGGATAAAATATAGTCCATCGGGTGGTGCGGTGACGCCTGCTGCTTTACGATCTTCAGCAGCAAAAATATCGTCAATATGGTCAACGTCATACATACCTTGCCCAATTTCCAACAAACAGCCCATGATGTTACGCACCATGTGATGTAAAAAACCATCGGCCTGAATATCTAGGACCAAGTAGCATCCGTGTTGGATCAGACGGCAATGGCTGACATGACGAACAGGCTGATTGGACTGACAGGCTGCGGCACGGAAGCTTTCGAAATTATGAGTGCCTTCAAATTTGGCCGCAGCACGTTGCATTTTCAGCACATCTAGCTTGGCATAAACATGGGTCACTTGCTTGTGCAGTAAAGCTGGACGTTGTGGATTGTTATAGACCACATAGCGATAACGACGTGCTTGCGCTTTAAAGCGGGCATGGAAGTCCTGATCCATTTCCTTAATCCATTGGATGGAGATATCACGGGGTAATTGGCTATTGCTGCCCATTAACCATCCGCGAATGGGGCGAATCGCCTGAGTATCGAAATGTGCCACCATATTGGTTGCATGGACGCCGGCATCTGTTCGGCCAGCGCCATGCAACATGATCGGCTCATTGGCTACTTTACTGAGGACGGTTTCAATGGTTTCTTGCACGCTTGGTACGCCCGGTTGCTGAGTTTGCCAGCCCTTGTATTGCATGCCACAAAACTCAATCCCAATCGCAAAACGTTGCATAGTTACCTCAAATGACTTAATCGTTCCAATGCGCAGTCCAGTCTGCGGCACTACCGTATTGTAAATACATTTTCAAGCATTTGGCATAAAGATCTGCATGACCCAAACAATTGCTCAGTAATATTCCACTGTCTTTGACCCAGTCACTCACAGCATAGCGTTGATCTATACCGCCATGAACAACCTGTGTACTTAAGATAATTTTGCAATTTTTTTGTTGTATGGCTTTCAATACATTGAGTAATTCAGCATCAACGGCAATATTCCCTGTGCCAAAACCTTGCAGAATTAAAACATCTGGCGTGTGTGTAAGCAGGGCGGCTAAATTTTGACTGTGTAGATCAGTTGTTATCGGTTGCCACATCCAATTCAGGCAATTGAAATGAGCCGCTTTGTCTAAATCATTGACTTGAACAATATAAGGCGATGTCAGCATTGAAAGTGGCTGTGTGGCTGGCAGCCCATCAAAGGCTTTCAGATCGGTTGTATGTACTTTTAGTGCGGATTGAGCATGTATTAATTGATGATGAAAGGCCAAATAAACCCCAACACTGGATTGGTGTACCGATTCCAATGCAAAATTTAAATTGTCGATGGCATCGGTAAATTCACGGGTGTTGTCACCAGCCACATTAAACAGCGGATATTGGCTGCCTGTAAGCACGATATGAGCAGACTGCCCCATAAAGTGTGCAAGCATGGCGCTGGCATAGCTAAGCGTGTCTGTGCCATGAATAATTACGAAATGCTGAAATTGTTGTAATTGTAAACTTTGAATTTGTTGGATCAGTGCCAGCCAGTCGGGCGCCGTACAGGCACTACTGTCACGAATGACAGGTGCGACTAAACATTCAATGTTTAGGTGCAGTGGCAGCACATGCTGTAATTTAGGTAAAAACACATTCGCTGGCATGGGGCTTAAAGGTTCACCGATACAACCGAAAGTACCACCCATATAAATAAGAGCAATTTTTTTCATCATAAAAAAAGCAGCCTTGAAAGACTGCTTTAGTTTAAATCGCTTTTGTTTAAGATGCGATTTGATTCAGTAACTGATCTGCTTGTTGACGTTGAGCTGAAGAAAACTCAGCCTCTTTTTCAGTTAAAATTTCACGTGCAGCGTCATAAGCACCTAGTTTGATGTATTGCGCTGCCAATTCAAGATTCAATTCAATTTCATTGACTTCAACCAGTTCAGGGAAAGATTGAACCAATGGATCGTTTTGGTCTGTAGCAGATGGGGTTGACGGTGTGCCTAAACCGCTAATGTCAAAACTCACACCACTTGAAGCAGGTGCGGCAGGTTTTTCTTCAGGTGTAGACTCTAAGTTAAACTCTGTTGCAGGAGCAACAACCGCTTCTTCTGTTTTTGCTGTTTCAAAAGCACCTAAGTCAAAGTTTAAGGTTGGGGCTTCAACTTTGTTTTCTTCTACAACCGATGTTTCTGTTGTAAATGAAAAATCTAAAGGCTCGATTTTTTCTTCTACAGTTTCTGTTTTGGTTTCAGCCGCAGCTTCAGTGCTTGGGGCAAAGTCCATTACAAAATCAATCGGTTTGATTTCTTCAACGGCAGGAGATGGCTGAGCAATCTCTTCAGTTTTCGGTGTTGCTTCAAGTGCAGGTTCTGGTGAAATTGAAAGCGTGTCAAATTCAAGCGTCTGTATTTTTTCAGCAGGCGCACTTTCAACTGGGGTTGAAATGTCTGCTTTTGCTGGCGTTTCAGTGGTGAAATTAAAATCTAGAGGTTTAATTTCTGCTGCTTTGGGTTCAACAGGTGCAGCAGTTGAACTTTGCATTAAAGCATCAAAATCAGAGGTATTTTGAGCTTTTGATGGAGCCTCTTCAGTGATCGGTGATACAAAGTTAATGGCATCATCTTTTACATTTTGAGAATTTTCAAACTCTACTTTTTTTGCTTCAGCTTGTTCTAAAATTTCATCGAGTTCAAGTGAACGAATATGGCTCAGCAATTGGCTGATGGCAAATTCGTCTTTTTGTAAAATGTGAATATCTAAGAGATATAGATACAACTCATGTTGTGAGTTATCACGTTTTAATGATTGATTGATTTGCGCTTCAGCAGAAAAGAAATTACGTTCTGCAATTAATTTTTCAATTTTGCCACGAGCTTCTGTCGTTAATGGTGTCATTGATTTTTTTTCAATGACACTGTTTTCAACCACTTGAGTTTTCTTCGGAGTCGCTTTAGCTGAAACACCCGTTTTCTTGGTTTTAGTGGATGTTGGTTTGGCTTTATCTGATTCTTGATCTTTTTGGCGTTTGTTTAAAAAAACCAATACGATCACTAAGATCACTAATGGAATCACATAAATCAGCATGTTTTAACCCCTTGGAGATAGAGCGATATAAAGTTGCACTCATCTCTATAAAATCTTGATTGGTAACGTTTTAGTTTATTGGCTTCTTTTATCTGCTTGTTGAGCTTTCAACTGTTGTTGCAGTTGAGCAAGACGAGCATTTAATAATTGAATTCTGTGATCCTTTTGATTTAGCGCCAATTCTAATTGAGTTACGTTTCTCTGTAATTTAACGGTTTTTTCACGAGATGTCATAACTTTTAATGACAACTCTTTCGAAGTTTTATTCTTTTCTGCTGCACTGTTGGCAGAAGATTGTGTCGAATCTTGCGCTTTCTCTGCCACCAGACTCATTTCAGCTTGATTCAGGCGGTATTTGGTTTTGCCTGACTGCTTCGAAGGCACTTTGGCAAGTTTTGCCGCAGAGACTTTTACAGGCTGTTTTGCTTGCTGCATACCATGCAGATTTAAGGCCGCACCACGGCGCAGACGGTTTACGTCGCCCTGAATGAATGCATGTTCGTTGCTGTTTTTAATCTGTTGCATGACTTCAGAGACAGGGCGGTTTTGTTCTGTCGCAATACGTGAGGCAATCCCCCAAAGGCTTTCATTTGAGCGAACCACATATTTTGCCGCTGGTGTTGCTGTCGATGAAGCCGCGGTACTTGTAGGCTTTGGTGTAGATGCTGTTTGAGTTGTCGTTGTTGGATTTTCACGTTTTTGTGCTGCCTGCTCCGCAGCAAATTTTTGTGCCAATGGGTCTTGAGATCTTGCAGTTGATGCTGTTGCAGTTTGTGTGGCTTGCATTTCTGAACTGACAGAGCCGGTCGAATTGGTTTTTGTAACTTTCGAAATTGATGTTTCAGAACCTGATGAAGTACTTGCGCTATTTTGCTCCGCAGGTGCAACGCTATAATTTTGCACATGCGTGGCAGGTTCAATCGCAACAGGCGTTGACGTTGCTAATTGTGCTAACTTCGGCGGTGTTTTGGTGCTGAGTAGTAAGGGTTGTTCTACAGCTACAGGTGCTTTTGCGGTGTAGAGGGTGCTAACAGGTAAATTTAAGGCAATTTCTTTTTCATTTACAATAACGACAGGTGTTAAAGCACGCTCATTGGCGGTTTGATTCGCATTCGATGTGGTTGGATTGCGTTTTAATGGGGTACGAATTTGTTGCAGGCGTGAAGCATTACCTTCTTTAATATTAACAATAAAATTAAGCTCAGCATCGGTCACTGGACGCGAAGAGGTAATGGTAATTACCCCATTGCCCGCACCATCACGACGCGTAAAGAAGTTTAAATGCCCCGGTGGTTGATGCCCTGTACCCATACTCAACAAATCTTCTGCCGTGGCTAAACTTGCACTGAGCGGCACAGATGTATTTGAGTGGCGAAAATGAATCTCAGCGTACAGCAATTCCCCGGGTGCTGACTGGACTTGTACAGGATCAATGCTGATCGCTTGAATGTTTTGAGATGCAATAACGGCTAAAATGGCGATCTTTAATTTGTTATATACGGTCATCTTAATCTTTAGCTCGAATATATGTCGCATGGCGAAAATTATAGATTAGCGAGTTGTCAAAGAATTGTAAAATATTTACACGACAGTTACATAAAAAAGCCGATCAATTGTGATCGGCTTCCTGTTCAGAGACTTAAAAATGCTTAAGCATTTTTATAATCAATGAGAATTCTTAGCATACGACGTAAAGGTTCAGCAGCACCCCAAAGCAATTGGTCACCTACAGTGAATGCACCTAGGTATTCTTTACCCATGTTGAGCTTACGGAGACGACCAACTGGAACAGACAAGGTGCCAGTTACAGCAACAGGAGTCAGATCAGTCATTGAAGCTTCACGCGTATTTGGCACCACTTTAGACCAATCGTTGGCACTAGCGATGATATCTTCGATTTCATCTAGTGGCACATCTTTACGAAGTTTTAAAGTCAAAGCTTGTGAGTGACAACGCATCGCACCAATACGGACACAGTGTCCATCGATTGGAACGATTTGCTGGTTGCCTAAGATCTTGTTGGTTTCAACTTGACCTTTCCATTCTTCTTTCGACTGACCGCTTTCAAGTTGTTTGTCGATATAAGGAATGAGCGAACCTGCTAAAGGCACACCGAAGTTTGCAGATGGGAAACCTTCACCGCGTTGTAGGGCTGCAATTTTAGAGTCGATATCTAAAATTGGAGAACGTGGGTCATCTAGCAAATCTTTGGTATTGTTGTACAAGTAGCCCATACCTGAAATCAGTTCACGCATGTTTTGCGCGCCTGCACCAGATGCCGCTTGATAAGTCATTGAGGTTGCCCATTCCACTAAATTATTTTGGAATAGACCGCCTAAACCCATTAACATTAATGAAACGGTACAGTTACCGCCAACGAAGGTTTTTGTACCTTTCACTAAGCCGTCTTTGATTACGTTCATGTTTACTGGGTCAAGTACGATGATCGCTTCATCATCCATACGTAAAGTCGATGCAGCATCGATCCAGTAACCATTCCAGTTTTCAGCTTTAAGCTTAGGAAAAACTTCAGTCGTATAATCGCCACCTTGGCAGGTGATAATGACATCCATTTGCTTCAGACTATCAATGTCCGTTGCATCCATAAGTGCTGGGGCAGTCTTACCACCAAACGCAGGGGCTTCACCACCTGCATTACTGGTAGAAAAGTAAAACGGTTCGAAATGAGCGAAATCGTTTTCTTCAACCATACGTTGCATAAGGACGGAACCAACCATCCCGCGCCAACCGACCAGACCTACTTTCATGTCACTTTGCCTCGGTGCGTTAAAAAAATAAAAAGGGGGTTCGAGTGTACCAAAAGGGCGCATAACTGCAAGCGCTACATAATGAAAACACCAATAATATTGTGCAATATATCTTGTTTATGTTACATGCAAAACTGATATAAATTTATGAATCAATAAAAAATAAAGAATATAAGGGAGGCGTAATGATTTGGATTGAAATACTGGCTGGCTTCGTCATTTGGTTGACATTTTGGTCACTCATACCACGAGATGAATGGTGGTTTCGTGGTGCAGATTTTCCGCGTCTGCAAATCTTGGCTTTGGGCATATTTGCCTTCATAGGCTTAATTTTATGGAATGCTGAATGGGACTTGGCGCGTGAAATCATTTTAATTGGGTTGATTGCTGCCTTGGCATATCAATTAAAAATGGTTTTGCCTTATACCTTTATTTGGAAAAAACAAGTCAAAAAAGTTCGTTCAGACCAGTTAGATAAACAGAAACAAATTTCAATCATTGTCTCAAATGTACTTACGCCGAATACTCAATATCACTTATTATTGGCACAAATACAAAAGCATCAACCTGACTTGGTACTCACGCTAGAAACAGATCAAACTTGGCAAAATGAATTGGCAGTGATTGAAGCTGATTATCCTTATCGCGTACCCGTACCTTTGGATAATTTGTATGGGATGCATTTGTATAGCAAGTTAGAACTTAGTGAAACTGAAGTCAAATTTATTCTCAGTGATGAAATTCCTTCGATCCATACCCGAGTCACCTTAGCATCAGGAAATCAGGTTCAACTGTATTGTTTACATCCCAAACCGCCAAGTCCAACAGAAGCCAAAGATTCAACTTTACGCGATGCAGAATTGCTGATTGTGGGCGATCAGATTAAAGATTTAGATGAAAGTTGCATCGTTATGGGGGACCTGAATGATGTGGCATGGTCACGTACTACACGACTCTTTCAACGAATCAGTGGGCTTTTAGACCCACGTGTTGGACGGCATTTCGTAAATACCTTTCATGCCAATTATCCACTGCTGCGTTGGTCGCTCGACCATATTTTTCATAGTACAGATTTTGCCTTGGTACATATGGAACGCTTGCCCAATATCGGTTCAGACCATTTTCCAGTCTATGTGGTGCTGCAAACAGGAAGGGTATTTGAGCAAATCCAAGAAGAATTAGAGCAAACAGATGAAGATGAACAAGAAGCGCAAGAGGCAATTCAGGAGGGTATAGAAAAAGCTGAGGAAGAGGAGAAGATTGTGACTGATGAAATCGCCCGTGATTATAAGGATGGTACGAAGGCACCTTGATTTTGTTTGATTTAAGAGAAAAGTGTAAGAAATAGCTTACACAGCTTTCGGCTTCTGACGAATGGTCAGGTCAAGTGTATTGACTTATTCTTTGTTCATCGGCACATGGAACTGGGAACGGAACATCCCACTAAGGAAGACGAAGCCGATGGAAGCATCACGGAACGGATGCAGGAAAGGAAAGCCAATAAAAAATAAAAAGAATACTTGTGAAAGCACAACCTCATAGACCCGAGTTTTGCAGGATGCAGAACTCGGGTTTTGCTTTTGTGATATACATATTTTTGCTTTTCTTTTGATTAATTTCTTTATACAGTGTGCCAAGAAAAAAGCGATGAATTTCCAATAAAAATATAGGTATGAGGCGTTCTATGCTGTCCGAATGGCACCAGAAAATATTGCAGATTACACACTTATCCACCGATGCACTTTCCATTTATCTAGGCTTAATCCTATTCTTCTTTGTGGCCTTTTGCCATCACCGCCAATTGAAATCACCTTATGCGATTTGGAGCGTTGTGGTCGTTGCAGTGGGGTTGGAATTGTTTAATGCACGGCATGATATTTTAGATAGAGGCTTTTGGCGTATAGGGCAAAGTTTGCAACATATTTTGAATGTCTTGTTGCTTCCGCTAATTCTTTGGTTGATGTCCCGATACCGTGTATGGAAGGGCTAAGTGGAAGCCCGAAATTGAAGGGCTAAATGAAAGGATTAAATCGCCAGTTAAAAAATCCTAATAGAAAAAAAGATATTGTGAAATGCACAATATCCTTTCTAGATGTTGATCGAGTTGCTTAATTAAAAAGATTTCCAGAGCGTTATCCTGCACAGCAATTATCTATGGCGTGTAGTCAATCAAGCTGAATGCTGAGAGGCCACTTGCGTATACAACTCCAAAGTCTGATCACACATCTCTTTTAAACTAAACATGCTGATAGGCTGCACGTGTTGTGGTTGGTCTAAATGCAACTTTAAGGTGTCGAGTAATTGTATTTCATCATCGACAGTGACTAAACCTTGCGGATAGACATTGGATAAAATTTCAGCTACACCACCACGGTTCCAACCAATCACAGGTGTACCTACAGACAGTGCTTCGAGTACAGTCCGTCCAAAGGTTTCCGCTTGGCTCGACAAAGATAAAACCAAATCGCTAAAAGCTAACCATTCCCGGATATCTGAACGATGACCGACAAAAGTAATCCGATCACTCAGCCCTTTAGCCGCAATACTGTCTTGCATTTCTTGTAAATAAGCCGCTTTTTTCGGATCAGCACCACCGACCACCACCGCATGTACGTCGGGATACTGTGTTTGTAGCTGTTCCATTAAATGGATCAGGGTTTCATGACCTTTCAAACGGGTGATACGGCCTGGTAAGCAAATCAGACGCTTATTTTCTAGTTCAGGGAAATCTTTTAGGGTTTGATTGAGCCACTGTGCTGAGGGTTGATAGCCATGTGGAAAAGCCGCAGGGTCAATGCCACGATAAATACGCACAATGTCCTTGGTAGGACAGTTTTTGTAGTTGTCCGTGATGTATTTGACAACACTATCCGAGACCGCAATAACTTTTTCAGCCTGCGTCATGATTTGACTATAGCGATTAATCGAATAAAAACCATGTACAGTTGAAATCAGGTGAGGTCGTTTGTTTGCAGGAATCCCTTTGAGGGCAAAATGCGTGAGCCATGCAGGGACACGTGAGCGCACATGCACGATGTCTGGTTGATGTTGCTCAATCAGTTTACGTAGAGGACGAATTTGCCATAAGCTTGATAAGGCTTTTTTATGGATTGCGAGCGTGAGGTGAGTTGAACCTTCAGCTTCCAATTGAGTTACCATGCGACCACCATTTGAAACCACTAAGGACTCATGACCGGCGGTCACTAAAGCACGAGCTATTTCTAAGGTTCCTCGCTCGACACCACCACTGTTCAATTCAGGTAAAAGCTGCATTACTTTCATAGCATTTCTCTTTTTTATGTGCTGAGTTGAACTCAATAGATTTTGTCATAGCCTTGTGGGCGTGTTTTAAAACGGCGATGGAACCACATGTATTGTGTCGGTGCGATTCGTAGCTGATTTTCAATAATTTTATTGGTTCGAACAGCATCCGAAACTTCATCTTCACTCGGAAAATTATCCAAAGCAGGTTCAATCAGCACATGATATTGAGGGTTGCTGATGTCGCCATCTCGATAAAAATACAACGGGATCGCCTCGGCTTTAGCAATTTTTAATAAGCGACGATGTGCAGTAACAGTGGCTGCTGGAGTACCAAAAAATGGTGCCATGACCCCTTGTTTTAAACCAAAGTCTTGATCGGGACTGTACCAAATGGCATGGCCATTTTTCAGATTCCGAATCAAGCCACGCATATCGTCATGGTCGATTTGGTTGGCATAGATGGTGGCACGGCAACGCACAATCAACATATCCAACAGCGGATTATTTTGCGGACGATAAACCACATCCGGCTCAAAGAACTGTGCGCATAAGTAGCCACCAGCATCGAGCAGGGTAGAATGTGTGCCGAGGAGTAAAATACCTTTGCCTTCAGCTTGTGCATTTTGAATATGTTCTAAGCCTTCAATTTGCACCCGATTTTTGAACCACTGCGGACTGTACCATGCATTTAAAGTTTCAAAAATGCCAATCATTTGGTCGATAAAAACCTGTCGTGCATTCGCCTCAACCTGTTCTGCTGTCCATTCAGGAAAGCAAACTTCCAAGTTGCGAATCGTGGTTTTACGACGTGATTTGAGATTTTTAAATGCGACAGAACCGAGGAATTGTCCAAGGCGATACTGAACTGCCCAAGGAAGAATCGCCAAAATCATAAGAAATACAATCCCTATCCATATTCCCCAATACTGAGGAAGTAAGAAAGACCATTGGAATTGTCCGGGTTGATATGTTGGCTTTTGACTCATAGGGCTAAATCAAAGATTAAAAAATAGGGTTCAGTTTAGCATGAAGCTGAATTGAAAGAGAAAGTTCAACCTCATGCTGCGCTAGCCTTAACCTTTGACTAAACCGCCATCGACAATCAAATTCTGCCCGGTGACCGCACGTGAGTAAGGGGACAAGAACATCATGATGGCTGCAGCAAATTCTTCAGGCGTGGTCACTGTGCGTAAAGGTGTCGATGCCGCAATTAAGTCAAAGACGGCATCGGGTGTCGCTTTACTGGCATCGGTGCTTTGTAATAAGCCGCCTGAAAGCATATTGACGTTAATCCCAAACTCACCTAGCTCATGCGCCGCTGTGCGAGTGAAGGCCAAAAGTGCCGCTTTTGCTGCAGTGTAGTCGTGGTAAGGCACGACGGGGTTTTGTACTAGGTTGGTACCAATATTCACAATGCGACCAAAACCCTGTGCTTTCATCTTGGGAAGTGCAGCTTGCGTGGTGTTGAGTGCAGCGACGACTGCTCCATCAAACTGTTGCTGTAGGTGCTGTGCAGTCAGTTCTTCAATTTTAGGACGGGCATCGCCATTAAATTGAAAATGGATGAGGGCATTATTTACGACAGAGGTGATCGCGGTACCAAAATGTGCTTCTGCTGCGGCAAAAAGCTGTTCTACTTGAGCTTTATCTGTGACATCTGCTTGATAGGCAAACACTTGCTGAGGAAATGCGGTCGCCAACTGTTCTGCCGCAGTTTGACTGGATAGATAGTTCACGACCACGCGTGCGCCTTCAGCTATTAAAGTTTGGCTAATTGCCAAACCGAGGCCACGTGCGCCTCCTGTAACCAAGACAATTTGATCTGAAATTTGCATACTCGTGACTCAATCTTATATTGAACGTCACCATAGCAAGCTTTTCACATTTGCGGAATCGTCTTTACAGACGCTGTATACTCCAATTTGAAACTGAGTTATCCGATCTAATAATTCAGCCGAGTCATATGACAAAAAAAAAGCCGTATCGAAATACGGCTTTTTCTGTGTGGAATATTTGTGGACTTAGCCTTTAGCGAGCGTTTCTAGCTCATCTAAACGTTCCATTTTTTCTAGCATTTCGTCATCAATTTCAGCAAGACGCTGTGATGCTTTGGTGGCAGCATCGGCGTCAGTCATAAACCAAGTACCGTCGGCTAATTTTTCAGACAATTCAGCTTGCTCTTGTTCTAATGCTTCAATTTCAGTTGGTAGTTGTTCTAGGGCACGTTGGTCTTTATAGCTGAGCTTGACTTTTTTAGGCACGGCAGCGGCAGCCGCTGCTTCGGCTTTAGCCATGGCTTTTTTCACATCGCTTTTTTGATCCACGACAGTTTGGTCAGGACGCTGTTCCAAATAGTCTTGGTAACCGCCGATGTATTCATCGATTTGACCTTTACCATCAAAGACCCAAGTCGACGTCACCACGTTGTCCATAAATGCACGGTCATGCGAAATCAGTAACAGTGTGCCTTTGTAAGCGCTGAGCATTTCTTCCAACAGTTCAAGAGTCACCATATCCAAGTCGTTGGTCGGTTCGTCCATCACGATAAGGTTCGATGGTTTCAGTAGCAGTTTTGCCAACAGAATACGGTTACGCTCACCCCCAGACAGTGCTTTAACAGGTGTACGTGCACGTTCTGGAGAGAATAAGAAGTCTTGTAAATAACTGTAGATGTGACGACGGCTACCGTTTACATCGACATGGTCTGAGCCTTCAGAGACGTTATCTTTCACTGATTTTTCAAGATCAAGTGCATTTCGAAGCTGATCAAAGTAAGCAACTTCAAGCTGTGTACCTGTTTTTACTGTACCAGTATGTTCTTGCTCACCCAAAATAGCTTTGATAAGAGTGGTTTTACCCACACCGTTGTCACCGACTAAGCCGATACGGTCACCACGTAATACCAGTGCCGAGAAGTCTTTGATGATTGGTGCGCTGTTGCCAAATTGCACAGCTAAGTTTTCAATTTCAAAGACCACTTTACCTGAGCGCTGCGCATCTTGCGTTGCCATGCTCACTTTGCCTTGTTGTGAACGACGTGCTTTAGACTCTTCACGCAACGCTTTTAAGGCACGAACACGACCTTCGTTACGGGTACGACGCGCTTTAATGCCCTGACGAATCCACACTTCTTCTTCAGCGAGTTTTTTATCGAATAGCGCATTTTGCTTTTCTTCCGCTTCCATTTGCTGAGCTTTAAGTTCGAGGTAACGTGAATAGTTACCTTCATAGCTACGCAAAATGCCGCGGTCAAGTTCCACAATACGGGTTGCGATGCTATCGACAAATGAACGGTCATGCGAAATAAACAACAGGGTTAAGTTATTTTGATCAAGCAGGAATTTTTCGAGCCATTCAATACTTTCAACGTCCAAATGGTTAGTCGGTTCGTCGAGTAGTAAGACATCGGGCTGCGTTAAGAGAGCACGTGCCAACAAAACACGACGCTTACGACCACCAGACAAATCTGCAAGGTCAGCTTCTGGGTCTAGGCCCATTTTGCTGAGGATGGCATTCACTTTGGTTTCAAGTGACCAGCCATCCATTTGATCCATCTGATGTTGTAGGTTGCCCATGCGCTCACAGGCGTCCATATCGCCGAGTACGCAGGCTTCGCTGGCTTCATGATAAGCACGTAGAACAGTTGCAGCTTCACCTGCACCATCGGCAACAATATCAGCAACTTTGCCCGAATCCATGGGTACATCTTGAGCAAGCATTGAAATCGTAATGCCATTTTGCAATGAAACTTCACCGCCATCTGGCAATAAAGTTCCCTCAATCAGTTTAAGTAAAGTAGACTTACCTTCACCATTACGACCGATTAGACACACTCGCTCGCCACGTTCTAAACTGAAGTTCGCGCCGTCGAGTAGGGAAGGTCCGCCAAATGCAAGCTGGACGTCCCTTAAAGTAATATAGGCCATAATGTTTCCTGAAATCTTATATGAGGAGTGTAAATTGACTACACAACAAAATCTTGATGAACAGGCGTCATTTTCCGCACCCATTGAAGATTTGCAAGTCCGAATTGCATTTTTAGATGATTTAGTTGACCAACTGAATGATCAAGTTGCGCGTCAAAACGCCGAAATCGCTGATTTAAAGAAACAAATGCAGATGTTGTATCGTCGTATTGAATCGGCAGATTTATCTGAAGGCATCGCGGCATTTGACCCGATGACCAACCGCCCACCGCATTATTAATGTCGATTTTGAATGACAGGCAGATGACGAATCAGCGCCAAAGCTGTGGATTGGTGTAAATTTATTTGACCTTTTGCAGCGTGACAGGTCTAATGCACCGCATCTGCTGATCGAAACCCATTATTTCATCTCATGAGTCAAAAAGTTGTCCTGCTAGATTTGGAAAATAACCCGCCCACAGCAAATCTATTGCGCAATATCATTGAACATTACAGTACTTTGTATGTGTTTAGCTGCAGCGGAAAATTTGAATATGCACTTGAAGATTTGACTGAAATTGCAGGGTGGATCGCGACTGGTCAATTGGTGGTTTTGGATATTCCAGAAACGCCGCAAAAAGAATTTGAATATGCGGTGATTGTGGGGCAACTGATGGCCTTGATGGATCCAGATGCGCATATTGAAGTCATTTCAGCGATGCCTGATATTGAATTATTGATGGAACAATTGAACGGCTCTGGACTCAGCGCACATCTTATTCAAATTCAATCAGAACAAGAAGTTTCACATAAAGTTAAGTATAAAATTCCTGACCTAGAAACCATTCGGAATAAACCTGATTTATTACTGATTAAACACTATTGTGATGGTCTGGAAAAACTCAGTGGCAAGCCAAACAGTTTGGATAAACTGAAAAACTCGCTGATGAATATTTTGCAAGTCTCTAGCGAAAAAGCTCAGCATTTGGTCGGTATGTTGATCAATCTAAAAATCGTCAAACGCTTTGATGAGCAGATTTCGATTCGAAAAAAAGTACTCAAACAATGGGTGCAGCTAGATTTAAATACGACTGCTGAAACAGCATTGCCGATAAAGACAGACCTAAATGCATTTACTGCTTCACTCGAAGAACAAACCTCAAATACTGATGATACGGCGTCGATTATTCAGGCTGCACAGCAAGGCTTATTTAAAAATTTCAATAAGATTGATCCTGTGCAAATGGAAGTGATCCGAAAATTGCATGAATTAAAGTCAGATAAACCAAAAGATATCTACGCCTTACGTGATTTATTGGAGCAAATGTTCCCACAATCTGACGTTCGATTACTACTTAAAGAGTTGATCGAAAAAGGATATATCTATTGGAATGGTCACGAAGTGCTGTATAGCCACGAGATGTTCCTGAATTAATATAAAATAATTAAATGGGTGAGCTATGAAAAAAATATTATTACTTGATATTGAAAATTTGCATAAAACTGAAAATGAGTTGCTAACTTATTTAAAGCAATACTCATCTATTTATTTAGTTTACGCCAAGTCTCCAATAAGTTTTAGCTTGGATGGTTTGGTTAAGCTCTCTCCATTTATTATGAATGGCAAACTAAAAGTATTAAAAATGCCAAAGATTGGGAAGGATGCAGCTGATTTTGGACTAACATTTATTGCAGGCCAACTTTCTACACAAGTTTCGGCTAAGGAATTTAGTTTTGATGTTATGTCTAATGATCATTCCATGGGGTATGTTGTTGATTTATTAAAAATAGCTAAATTTGAAGCTAAAATTATTCATGAAAAGCCGCTAGTTTCTGCTCATGTAATTAACGAAGTGAAAGCTGAGCAAAATGTGGGTGAGCTAATTTTTCAATATTGTGAATATTTAACAAAAAATGCAGCTAGACCTGCAAAGTTAGAAAGTTTATTAAACTCACTTAAAGCTATACTTAAAGTGAGTGATGATGTTGCCAAGGTTTTAGTTGAGTTATTAAAAAAACACAAAATTATCCGCTTGGATAATAGTAAAATATTTTATCAAGATCCAAGTTTGCAGAAGTTTTTGAAATTAAATAAACAAACTGCTGAAACTGCTGAAACTGCTGAAACTGCTGAAACTGCTGAAACTGCTGAAACTGCTGAAACTGCTGAAACTGCTGAAACTGCTGAAACTGCTGAAACTATTGAGCAAAAATTGATTGAGATAAGAAATAAATTACTCGCTCATATGGATGTAAATAACCATACTCCTCCTAAATCTTTAAGTGGTTTTACTAGTATTTTAAAGAGATGTTTGCCTGAAGATGATGTTATTAACTCATTAGAATTATTGAGGAAATATAGATTGATAGAGGTTAATAGTAAACGGCAAGTTAGTTATAACCCGATATTGCTAACTAATATTATTCATTAAGCATGCTTGCGTTTTATATTGCGCTTATGCAACTCTAATAAAGGAATATAAAGGTTGTGCTATGGAAAATACTGGAATCTGGGTTACCGTTTTTATTGTGGTCTTTGTACTTGGGTCGATTTTTGGACTTCGAGTAAACCCTAGAGAAAAAGCCTTGGGCATTATGCGTGAGAAGGCGCGTAAGATGGGGTTGCACCCACGTTTAGTGGCTGCACCTGCTTGGACCAAGATTCCAATGGCTTCTGAAAAACGTGCCAGTATGGTGGCGTATTACAGTGTGTTGATTCCAGATGCGCGTTTGCCTTTAATGCGTGCTTTAGTGGTCGATGACAAACTTGAACTGGTGCATGGTGATGACAAGTTCAAGGATTTAGCCATTACATTAAAGGGCATTTATGCTATTGATATGCAGGCAAACTGTGTAGGACTCTATTGGAACGAAGAATCTGACTTAAGAGCCACACAGCTTGATGATATGAAAGCATTTTTACATTCATTGGCTGAACTTTAAATTTTAAAAAACCTATTAAACAGGAATGATGGTTAACTATGGCGAACGCTCCTCGGTCCACATCTAAAAGTACCACAGCAAAATCTGCCGATGCTGGGAAAAAGCGTGCGTTAGTGATTGTGGAATCGCCTGCAAAAGCGAAAACAATCAATAAATATTTGGGCTCTGATTACATCGTAAAATCATCGGTGGGTCATGTCCGTGATTTACCTACAGGTGGTTCGAGTAAAACAGCAGAGAAAAAGCCAGTAACTCGTGCAAAATTAACTGAAGCTGAAAAAGCCAAAAAAGCACAAAAAGCTTTGGTTAATCGTATGGGTGTAGACCCTGAAAATGACTGGAAGGCACAGTACGAAGTCCTACCAGGCAAAGAACATGTTGTTGCAGAACTGAAAAAGCTTGCATCGCAAGTTGACGAGGTCTATCTCGCAACGGATATGGATAGGGAAGGAGAAGCGATTGCTTGGCATTTAAAAGAAGTCATTGGCGGTGATGACTCACGTTATCAACGCGTGGTGTTCAACGAAATTACCAAAAATGCCATCCAAGAAGCGTTTAAACATCCTTCTCGCCTCGATACAGATAAAGTCAATGCTCAGCAAGCCCGTCGTTTCCTCGACCGTATTGTGGGCTTTATGATCTCGCCACTCTTATGGGAAAAAATCGCCCGTGGTCTATCGGCAGGTCGTGTGCAATCTGTGGCTGTTAAACTTGTGGTTGAGCGTGAACGTGAAATTCGTGCCTTCATTCCAGAAGAATTTTGGCAAGTTTTTGCAGATACCAAGTCGAAGAAAGACGATATCCGCTTAGAAGCGGTGAAGCAAAATGGCAAGACTTTAAAACTGCACAATAAAGCTGAAACGGATGCTTTACTGAACCTGATTAAAGATGCCGACTACACAGTTTCAGCACGTGAAGACAAACCCACCAAGGTTAATCCAAGTGCGCCATACATCACGTCTACATTGCAACAAGCAGCAAGTACACGTTTAGGTTTTTCTGTGAAGAAAACCATGATGTTGGCACAGCGTTTATATGAAGCCGGCTTTATTACCTACATGCGTACAGACTCAACATTCTTGAGTGATGATGCTGTGAATATGGTTCGTGGTCATATCGAAACTGAGTTTGGTCAAAAATATTTACCAGCTAAACCAAATCGTTATGGCAATAAAGCCGGTGCGCAAGAAGCCCATGAAGCGATTCGTCCATCGAATGTCGCGTTAAAAGGCGATAGTTTGGTGGGTGTAGAGCGTGATGCACAGCGTCTTTATGACTTGATCTGGCGTCAGTTCGTTGCATGTCAAATGACTCCAGCAGAATATTTATCATCAACGATTTTAGTTAATGCCAATGGTGTCGAACTAAAAGCCAAAGGCCGTACATTGGTTTTTGATGGTTTCACTAAAGTACGTGGTCAAAACAAATCGGATGATGATGTACTGTTACCTGCTGTAAAAGTTGGTGAAGTACTGAAACTTGAAAAATTAGATCCATCGCAGCACTTTACTAAACCACCTGCGCGCTTCACTGAAGCATCATTGGTCAAAGAGCTTGAGAAAAAAGGTATTGGTCGTCCGTCGACGTATGCTGCGATTATCTCAACCATTCAAGACCGTGGTTATGTGAAGCTCGATAACCGTCGGTTGTTCGCCGAGAAAATGGGTGAAATCGTGACAGACCGTCTCGATGAAAACTTCAATAACTTGATGAACTATGCATTCACGGCAGATCTTGAAGGTCAGCTAGATAAAGTCGCCGATGGTGATCGTAACTGGAAAGAGTTACTCAATAGCTTCTACGGTGATTTTAAAACACGTTTAACCACAGCTCAGGGTGAAAATGGCATGCGCCGTAATTTACCTGTAGAAGTGGATGCTGTGCACTGTAAAGAATGTGATCGTCCGATGCAGATTCGTACAGGGACTACAGGCGTGTTCTTGGGTTGTTCAGGTTATAACTTACCGCCAAAAGAGCGTTGTAAGGGAACTTTGAACCTGACACCTGTAGAATCATTGGCTGCACTGTCTGACGATGATTCGGCAGAAACAGCAGATTTAATGTCGAAAAAACGCTGTCCAATCTGTGAAACAGCCATGGATAGCTATGTGATTGATGGTGGGCGTAAGTTGCATATCTGTGGTAATAACCCAGACTGTGCTGGTTTTGAGCTTGAAGAAGGTGAGTTTAAAATCAAAGGTTATGATGGTCCAACCATTCCGTGCGACAAATGTGATGGCGAAATGCAATTGAAGACAGGCCGTTTCGGTCCTTACTTTGCATGTAATAGCTGTGACAATACACGTAAAGTGTTGAAGAGCGGTCAGCCTGCACCTCCACGTGTAGATCCAATTAAAATGGAGCACTTACGTTCAACCAAACATGATGACTTCTTTGTTCTTCGTGATGGCGCAGCAGGTTTATTCTTAGCTGCAAGTAAGTTCCCGAAAGTTCGTGAAACTCGTGCGCCTAAAGTCGCGGAACTACGTTCTGTCGCAGATCAGTTGGATGCGAAATATCAGTTCATCTTGCAAGCGCCGGATGTCGATCCTGAAGGAAACCCAACATTAGTGAAATTCAGCCGTAAGAACCAAGCGCAATATATTGGTTCGGAAAATGCTGAAGGCAAACAAACCAAATGGTCTTTGGTGTACCAAGACGGTAAGTGGGTTGAGGCTTAAGCTTTAAAATCAAAAAAATGCTGACTTCGGTCGGCATTTTTTATGTCTTTTGATCAAGGATTTTTTAAAGTAAGTAATCGATTGAGCTTTTAAATTGACCAAGACATTCTACGAATGTTCTGTTTTAATTCTGAAAATAAACGCTAAAAATTAATTGAGATCTTGGGGAATGTGGAAAAAAATTCGGGTACTGTGCTTATTGCTGATTTTATTGGTTGTTGCAGTCAATGCCTATAAAGACAAAAATCAAGACTGGAGTAAACCGATCTTAGTATTGTTACATCCAATTAATGCTGATGGTCGAGAGAGCACACAAGCTTATATACAGCAGCTCTCTGTCAATGATTTAAACGATGTTCAACAATATTTACAAGCGACAGCACAGAAATACCGAGGGCAACCGACTTATGTGTATTTTAAGTTAGGTCGCGAGCTGAAAGTTTTACCTCCCAAAGTACCCAATGACGCCGGTATGTTGGATGTTATCTTATGGAGTTTGAAATTCCGCTACTATGCTTGGCAGCAGCATGAAAATGTAGATGGTGTTTCGAGTGTCACGCTCTTTCTAAATTATTACGATCCGACCCAAACCAAAGAACTTAAACATTCCACAGCTTTGGAGAATGGTCGAATTGGGTCGGTGAATTTATTTGCATCGAATAAACAGACAGCGCAGAATAAAATCGTTTTAGTCCATGAGTTATTACACGCTTTTGGTGCAACTGATAAGTATGATTTGGCTACAGGTCAGCCGATTTTTCCTGTCGGTTATGCAGAACCCCAAAGGCAGCCTTTGTTTCCGCAAAGCAAAGCTGAACTGATGGCAGGGCATATTCCTACCTCACAGACGCAAAGTAAAATGCCTGAAGATTTAGCTGATACTGTGGTGAATGACGTCACAGCGATTGAAGTGGGATGGAAAAAATAATGTGGATAAAGCGTATTTTATCCACAGTTTCAATTGGCAGTGTGGATAAGATTTGGACTTTTCTTTCATTTTTCTTCATCATGAAGTTGCATAATCCATTGAATAACGAATAACTTGAGAAAAAACATGAGAACAGTAGGCAACGATTTAATTCGCAGTCAGCTCCATGAAAACCGTAAGTGGTATCTCGGTTTAGGTGCTTTATTGGTGGTCTTCGGATTGGTCCTTTTGGCAGCTTTGCCATTTGCGACACTTACGGTGATTTATATTTTTGGTGTGCTGATGATGTTAGGTGGCGTAATCCATTTTATTGCAGCATTTAAAATTTTTGAAGGCGGTTACCGCTGGTTCTGGGCACTATTTGGTGTGTTGTATTTGGTCGCCGGCTATTATGCCTTTACAACGCCTGTCAAAACAGCCATTGTCCTAACCAATTTATTGGCGATTATTTTGATCATTGCAGGGGTCATTCGTATCTTTAATGCTGTGCTATTTCGAGCATTTCAAGGTTGGGGATGGACGCTATTTTCAGGTCTATTGACCTTGATTACGGGTGTGATCATTTTGATGTCACCTGATGCACCATTTTGGGTATTAGGATTATTCTTGGCGGTTGATATTTTATTCCAAGGGGTCAACTACCTTACTTTGGCTTCTTATATTCGACGTGAAGTGCCGAAAAGCTCGGCAGAGCAGTAAGCTGCTTGCGGATCTGATAAATAAAAAAAGAGTGCTGAGGCACTCTTTTTTTTATTCACTTTTAATGTGTACAACCCGTTAAGGTTTAACGCTATAGCGGCTACTAATTGCAATTCGGTTCCATGTGTTGATCACAATAGCCAGCCATTCCACGGCACTGATTTACTCATCTGTTAAAAAGGGCAAAGCATCTTCATAAACTGCATCGGGAACTTGGCCTTCAGCAATTAACGTGATCGCTTCGATCAAGCTCAAAGCTGCACGTTCTTTTTCATCGTAGTACGCAGTTTCACGCCATGCATTGAGTAGGCTAATACGTTCAATGCTTTCACCAGTTTTAAGTGCATCTTGTGCATGCATGCGAATACAGAACGCACATTCGTTGATTTGGGATGCACGTAGTTTGAGTAAATGGGCTAAACCTTCATTAAGACCAGCCTCATTTATTTTTTGCATTGCCAGTGCATCAAGTTCTGCGACTTTTTTATATAGCTCAGGTGCAGACTGACCTAGGTTGATTCGTGACATTTCGAACCTTTCTGATGTTTTTAGATATACCTGCTATTTTAAAACCGTTATGGTTGAGGACAAGTTTTATTTTGAGCATTTAGATGACCACTTTTGTTCTTGCGCCCGATTCATTTAAAGAAAGTATGAGTGCTCAACAAGCCTGTGACGCGATGCAGCGTGCAATTTTAAAGCTCATACCTGACGCAAATGTCATCGCTGTGCCAATGGCAGATGGCGGTGAGGGAACTGTAGATGCGTTACTCAGTGCTTGCGACGGTCAAAAAGTGACGATAGCGCTTACAGGTCCTTTGCCCAATCAAGGTGTGACGACATATTTCGGTTTGATCGACGGTGGAAAAACTGCGGTGATTGAAATGGCAAAAGCCAATGGTATTCATCTTGTCGATATGGCTCAGCGAAATCCTTTACTGACGTCAACTTATGGTACGGGCGAAATGATCCAGGCTGCTCTAGACTTCGGAGTAAGTAAAATTATCATTGGCTTGGGCGGGAGTGTGACCAATGATGGCGGTGCAGGTATGGCGCAGGCCTTGGGGGCACAATTTTTAGATGAAAATGGCTTGGAAATAGCAGTTTGTGGTGGTTGTCTCGATCAAATTAACAGTCTTGATTTGACGCAGCTCGACTCACGTTTAGCGCATACAGAAATTATCATTGCCAGCGACGTCATTAATCCACTATGTGGTGAAAATGGCGCATCCCATATTTTTGGCCCGCAAAAAGGAGCAACGCAGGAGATGGTGCGTCAGTTAGATCAGAACCTCAATCATTATGCCAATGTCGTTGAAGCGACACTGGGTTGTACTTTACGTGATGTCGCAGGTGCAGGTGCTGCAGGTGGATTAGGTTTTGGGTTGATGGCTTTTGCGGGTGCATCGATGCAATCAGGTGTGGAGTTGGTCATTGAACAATGTCAGTTGAATGAAAAAATAGCACAGGCAGATTATGTGCTGACAGGTGAAGGGAAAATTGATCATCAAACTAAGTTCGGTAAAACGCCATTTGGTGTGGCGCAAGTTGCAAAAAAGTTTAATAAACCTGTGATCGCCTTTACTGGTCTAGTGGGTGAGGGGATAGCAGAACTCTATGATTTAGGTTTCACACAGATTGTTGGGATTAATCCACCAGATTGTAAGTTGGAAGATGCATTAAAAAATGCGGAACTAAATTTGGAACATTGCTGTCGAAATGTGATGAGATGTTTGAAATAAAAATCAAGGTAAAATTTATGAATGCATTTAGCGAGTTTTAAGATAATCATAGTTAGAAAATATGATTAATTTGGTTGAGAATCTTTGCAATATTTTTCCATTGGTTTTTGATTTTTTGGAATTATATTTTCAATGTTTTTTATATTTTCTATTGCATTTTCTTTTGCCCGTTTCGCTTTTAATAATTCAGAATTCTCTGAAGCAATTTCATATTGTGCTTTACTCATTTTATAAGTTGCACATAAATTATCGGATATAAGCTTATGATTGCCAGAAATTAGAGCTACAGCTAGATCATCATGGAGTTGAATTCCTTTCTGATTATTTTTACTTATCAAGTGATCAAATTCAGTTTGAGTCAATTTTTTTGCGTAAGATGGATGATTTGTAAATATTAAAAGTAATAAAACTGGCTGAAGGAAATGGCTAATTAGCTTAAAATTTTTCATAAACTTATCTTTTTCTAGTTGTAATTTTGATCCTACATTAACATGTATTTTTTTTCAATCTGCTAAACTATACCTATCCATAAAATGATGAGTACACATGAGTTTAGCCAACCTGATTGATGAATTAAATCCTCAACAAAAACAAGCCGCAACAACAGAAGCACAGCATAGCTTGGTTTTGGCAGGAGCAGGTTGTGGTAAAACCAAAACCATCGTAGCGCGTGCAGCTTATTTAATTGATCAAGGCGTGCCTGCCAATCAAATTCAAATTTTGACTTTTACTCGCCGTGCAGCGAGTGAAATTGTTGCTCGTGTGGAGCTGGCTCTGGGTGAGCAAGCCAAAGGGTTACGTGCATCAACCTTTCATACCTTTTGCATGTACCTATTGCGCCGCATTCCAAAAGCCTTTGGCCTAGAACAGTTTTCGATTATTGATCGTGATGATCAACTCATGATGTTCCGCCTGATTCGTGGTCGTGATGATAAGAAAAACCCCAATCATTTGCCCAAACCGAAAGAACTCTGTGATCTGTATTCCTTTGCGCGGAATACGCGTCAAAAACTCAGCATTGCCATGGAAAAGCAAATGCCTGAATACTTTGCGTTGAAAGATCAAATCGCGGATATCATGAAAGAATACGAAGCCCGTAAACGTGTGCGTAGTTTTTTAGATTATGACGATATCTTGGCGATTGTCGCAAAAGCCTTGGCGGAATCAGATGGATTGGTCGACTACGTTGCCTCGATTTGCCGCCATATGTTGGTTGATGAAATGCAGGATACCAATCCGCTGCAATGGGCGTTACTTGAGCCACTAAAGGAACGTGTCAGTTTGTTCTGTGTCGGCGATGATGCACAGTCCATTTACGGCTTCCGTGGTGCAGACTTTGAAAATATTCATCATTTCAAAGAGCGTGTACCCGACGCACAGATTTTCAAACTCGAAAAAAATTATCGTTCAACCCAAGAAATTTTAGATCTGTCGAATTGGTTGTTGGATGAAAGTGAAATTAAATATGACAAACGCCTAGATGCTTATCGTGGTGAAGGGATTAAGCCGAAAATGCATATTTTCCCGAATGAGTTTGATGAAGCCAAATGGATTGCCATCGACATTAAAGAGCGTCATTACCTCGAAGGCAGCAAATGGTCGGATCATATGGTGCTTGTGCGTTCAAGCTTTGCCGCCCGTCATATTGAAGCAGCCTGTATTGCCGCAAACGTACCGTATCGCTTTATTGGCGGCATGAAATTACTTGAAACAGCCCATGTAAAAGACTTGCTCAGTGTGCTGCGTGTAGTGGCCAATCCTTTAGATGATATCGCGTGGATGCGCTTTTTAACCTTGTGGAATGGTGTGGGTGATGTCGGTGCGAGTAAGTTATCGCAGCAGATTTTACTTGAGCCAGAAATGCAAGCCATTGCAACCAAGTTGGAAAAATTTGGTAAAGTGCCTGACCAAGCGATTCTGATGATGAAGCAAATGTCGGTGTTGAAAGATCAGGTCAAAGAATGTGTAAGCTTGGCTGTTCAAGCGATTTCTGAGCAGCTGGAAGAAAACTATAAAAAAGATTGGAATCGCCGTGTCGGGGATTTTGATCTGGTGAAACAACTGGCATCAAAACATACCCAGTTGAGTGAATTCTTAGAAGAATATGTCCTTGATCCAGTGTCCATTTCTGAAATTGAACGCCAATCTGATAGTGATGTCGTGACCTTAATTACCATTCATTCGGCAAAAGGAACGGAGCAAAAAGTCTGTTATGTGGCGAATGTCACACCAGGGCAATACCCGCATGCACGTGCCCAAGGCAATTTCGATGAAGTGGAAGAAGAGCGGCGCGTGTTATATGTGGCGCTGACACGTGCGCAAAATGAATTGATTTTGACCAAGCAAAACTTGAACCACTGGGCACGTGAAACTGTCGATGAGCAAGGGCGTAAAGTAGAAAGTTACTTTATGAATGATTTAACTCGAAATTTATGTAGTTTGGAAACACACTATAAAACCCGTCAACAGACTGTAAAAAGTGCGTTAATCGAAAGAAAATCGATTAATTTAGATTTTGGTATCGATCTCGATTAAAATAGATTTTTGACGTGATTTACACGCGAGTTAAAAAGCAAAATAGACAAATGCTTTTTGATGATGCTGTCTATTTGGAAGATTGAATGAAAATTTTAGTACGTAACTTAGAGCGTTCAGTTACTGAAGCAGAATTGGTTGAACTGTTTAAACCATTTGGCGCAGTAGAGTCTGCTGTTGTTGTTATGGATGCAAGCACAGGTAAATCGAAAGGGTTTGGTTTTGTCGAAATGCCAAATGGTCGTGAAGCTGTAAAAGCGATTAAAGGCCTGAATACTTTGAAAGTCAAAGGTGCAGGTATTCGAGTAAAAGCGGCTGAAGATAAGCCTAAAGCATAAATTCAAAAAGGAGCGTAACGCTCCTTTTTTTATCGGTGATCTATGAAAAAACGCTACTCGGCTTTGTCCATTGTTGCGCCATCTGGTTCGAACATTGCGTGTGGGCTTAAAACGCTTGGAGTCCGCTCATGGCAGCCCGAACATTTGCCTTTAAAAGATTTAGTGATCGTGGAAAATCAACGCTACTTACATGAAAGCGGAGATGAAGATATTGGACGTGCAGTGGCGATGGTCGATGTATATGATGTTCATGCATGGACTGAAACAGAGGTAGAGCAAGCGCAGGCGACCTATTGGGCCGCAGGGTACTGGGCTTGGCGTCTAGAAAATATCAGGATGATTGATTGGGATATGCCTGTTCCTGCAAAGCGTGACATTTATTTAATTGAAATCGATCATCCATAATATTTATTGTGAATTTCCTAAAAATCCGTTTAAGCTTATTCATGTAGAAAAACGCCAAAATTTAGGGAATTGTTCATGTCTCGTGTTGCTCGCTTTCATGCTGATCGTACCAATCAAAAGTTATATTTTAGCCGTCTTGCATGTCAGCAAGCCGAGCAGACCGATCATGTTCAACAAGCTCAGGCTTATCGCGAAGCAGCGGTTTTTCATTTGCATGGTGCAGTACTTGCGTTTTTACAAGAGTTGGTGCGTTACTATCGTTTAAATGAGCCTGCGCCCACGTTAAAGTCGATTGAAACGCTGATGGCTGAAAAAGGTCAGGTATCACCTGAAGTGACTGTTATGCAGCAATTGGCAAAGCAGGGATTTATTGCAGAGCTGAAACGCGCACATCGTATGTGTCAGTATGCACCTGAACCGTCTGCACCAGAGCCAGAAGATGAAACGTCTTCAAATTTAATTATTAAAGTCACTCAAACACCGCAAGCATGGTTGCCAGATACCGCTATTTTGCGTGAATGGCATCGTGATCTAACCCAATTGATTGATGGATTTCGTAACGAGATGGTGGAATTCTAATCGGACTATTGCTACTTGAAATAAATTTATTTAACCCGATATAAGATTATCTAAGTAATACAAAGTGCAGATGCCTTTATCACCATGTTGCGCATGGAGGGATATATGTCTATAGAACAGTTGAAAGAACTCTTTGGGAACCAGGAAGCAATTTTAGAGCTGGTTCAATTGGAAGGTGGTGAGTTGGCATTGCGTAATGCAGGCTCAGAAAAAGAGCCTTTGGTGACTATCCAATTCAATGAAGAATTACGCAATATTTTGGGCGATCAAATGAGTGTGATCGCTCAGCAAATGATTCAGGCTGCATTGTTTGGTTTGTTAGAAAAACAAGTGGATGAATGGCATGCCGAAGTGGTCGATGAAAAGCCTAAATATATGAGCTAATCATATAGGCACTGATTTTTAGATCATGATGAAAACGCACCTTTCGGTGCGTTTTTTTATACCCAAAATGGCGCTTAGACTGTGCCTAGTTCAGTAGGTGAGATCAGTATCGAACCTAAAAATACAATAAAGACCCCGATGAGCTGTAAGAAAAAAGGATTTTTGGCATCTTGCCAATACAGAATCAGAAAGACGATGGAAATGGGGTAAAACAATAGACAGCCCAGTCCCCATAAAATACTGGTTTTAAATGCAGCGATGAGAAAGCCCAGACCGCCAATCAAAATAATGGCAAGGCCTAAATAGAGTATGTACATGTTTTTCTCGTTTCTTGTTTGAAGTTTTTAAAATGATGCTTCGTTTGATGCTCATTTTATCAACATGTTTTTTAAATTCAATTAGTTGTAATTTTAAAATTACTGAATTATATCCATTAAAAAAAGGCGATGCTTTAATACATCGCCTTTTGGGTTTTGCTCATAAGAACTTAATTAGGTACTTAGTTTAGTGTGTCGGAGTTTGGTGATGGGCAATTTGGATTTGATTTAAAATATGATTGCTCATATTTTTCGCCATTTCCTCTTTGGCATAATAAACCTCACCGATATTGTCACGACGAATGACTTCAGCTTCTTCTTTACTTTCCGCACACACCAATACTTGGATAGAAGGATTCAGCATTTTGGCAATATCGACAATTTTATGAATATCTAAAATATCCATAGGTGAAATGACCAAAAGGCGTGCGTGTTGAATATGGGCTTGAATTAAAACCCCAGGTTCTGTTGCTACACCGGATACCGCAGCGATGCCTTTTTCCCGCAAGTTTTCCACGATTTCACGGTTTTCTTCAGCAATAACCACTTTAATGTTTTCATTCATTAATTCGCGGGTAATACGACGACCGACTTCACCATGACCAATCAGCACCACCTGATCACGCAGATAATCCTGTGAGACCTCATCCGGCAACATGGCCAATGGGTCACTACTACGTTCCAGTAAACGGGCCAAATTCGAGCGCTCACGGATGAGTCGCTGCATAGGCTCGATGGCTGAAAATATAAATGAATTCAGCGTAATCGAGATTAAAGCGCCTGCCAGTATCAGATTTTGACCTTCCATTGAAAGGAGATTTAGAGATACACCTAAGGTCGCCAAAATAAATGAGAACTCACCAATCTGCGCCAAACTCGCCCCAACGGTTAATGCGGTATTGATAGGGTAACGGAAGAACAACACCAACGCCATTGCAGCGATGGTCTTACCAATCATGATAATGCCGACTACTGCTAAGACGTGAAGCGGTTGTTCAATCAAGATCCGTGGATCAAACAGCATGCCGACGGAGACGAAAAACAAAATCGAAAAAATTTCACGAAGCGGAAGGGTTTCTTCTTCTGCACGGTGACTAAAGTCAGACTCTTTGACCACCATACCGGCAAAAAATGCGCCCAGTGCCATGGATACACCAAATACCTTGTAGGCACCAAAGGCAATAGACACAGCTGCTGCAACCACGGTAAGCGTGAATAATTCACGTGAGCCTAAGCGTGCAACCACTTGCATAATCATTGGCACTAAGCGTTTACCAATGATTAGCATAAAGGCAATAAAACCTGCCACTTTGAGTAAGGTAATACCAAGGGTGAGCCAGATATTTTCATCTGCACTACTTTCTGTGAGTGGCTGTCCACCAAGCAATACTGCTGTGGCAGGGAGTAAGACCAGAACCAAGACCATGACCAGATCTTCAACCAAGAGCCAGCCTACAGCAATTTTACCATTCACGGAGTTAAGTAAGCCTCGGTCACCGAGAGCCTTGAGGAGAACCACCGTACTTGCACACGACAAACTTAAGCCAAAGACCAGCGCTGAGCCCATGCTCCAGCCCCAAAGCATGGAAATTCCCATACCCAGTAAGGTCGCCACTGCAATTTGTAATACTGCACCTGGAAGCGCAATACGTCGAACTTGCATTAGGTCGCTGAGTGAGAAGTGCATACCTACACCAAACATCAGAAACATCACACCAAGTTCTGCCAACTGGTTGGCAAGGTGGATATCACCAACTACTCCAGGCGTATTTGGGCTAATAATAATACCGGCAATCAGATAGCCGATGAGGGGAGGAAGTCGCAGGCGCGCAGCTATATAGCCAAAAATTAAGGCAAAACCAAAGCCAACAGCAAGTAATATTATGAGTTCTACATCATGAGGCACTAAAAACTCCTTAAGCCTAAGTTAAGGGTAAAAAAGACAAGCACAAAAAGTGCCAAAAGCATTTTGAAAGTTTAGCAATTCGAATAAAAAAAATGCAAAAAAAAACGACCTAAGCAGGTCGTTTTTTTCAAAAAACTAAAATTATTTGATTTTAGCTTCTTTGAAAATTACGTGTTGACGGATTTTTGGATCAAATTTTTTGATTTCCATTTTTTCCGGCATAGTACGTTTGTTCTTAGTGGTAGTGTAGAAATAACCTGTACCAGCAGAAGAAACTAGGCGAATTTTATCACGCATGTTCGTAGCTCCTTAGATCTTTTGACCTTGAGCACGTAGGTCAGCAACAACCTTTTCGATGCCCAATTTGTCGATAATACGCATACCTTTAGTAGTTAGACGAAGACGTACGAAACGTTTTTCGCTTTCTAACCAAAAACGGTGGTGATGCAGGTTCGGCTCGAACCGGCGTTTAGTTTTGTTGTTGGCGTGTGAGACGTTGTTACCAACGACTGGACGCTTGCCGGTAACTTGGCAAACCTTAGACATGGTGTAACTCCATTGATTTAGCCAACAGCAAATCTGTATGGCCAGTCAAAAAAAACATTGAATTCATTCAAGGGGCGTTTTATATCAAAAATGCGCTTAAAAGACAAGCGATTTTGCATAAAACGAACGATCACCTGGTGTGATCGTTCATGCCTTGATCGTTTATCGAAGAAGTGTCTTCGAAATCAGTTTGTGGATCGGCTTATTGAACGGTGGAAGAATGAATTTCAAACTATACAGTTTTGGATTCGACATCACCGAGCGTTCATGCGACAAACTGAAGAAACCTTCTGGACCATGATATTTACCCATACCCGAAGCCCCCACACCGCCAAACGGCAGGTCATCTTGAGCAACATGGGTTAATACCGTGTTTTGTCCGAAATGTCCTGAATGGGTACGTGTTGCGACATAGTCGGCACGTGCCTGATCAAAGTCGAAATAGTATAAAGCAAGTGGACGAGGACGGCTATTAATAAAAGCAATAACCTCGTCAATTTGATCATATTCCATGATCGGAAGGATCGGACCGAATATTTCATGCTGCATAATTTGCATGTCTGGAGTGACACCTGTTAACACAGTCGGTGCAATTTTACGTACAGCGTCCACATCTTCATTTTGTGGGTTAAAACTGATGATTTGTGCGCCTTGATCACGCGCATCTTCTAAATAACCTTGTAGGCGGTTGTACTGCTTGTCATTAATAATCGAGGTGTAGTCCTGATTATGGGCAATACTTGGGTACATGGCTTCAACGCACACTTTATAGTGATCTAAAAATTCAGCCGTTTTACCACGAGGTAAGAACACATAGTCAGGTGCAACACAAGTTTGACCTGCATTCCAAAGTTTACCAACCGCAAGACGCTGTGCAACATCCGCAAGGTCAATAGACGGATGAACCAATACAGGTGACTTTCCGCCTAATTCTAAAATCACCGGAACTAAGTTTTCAGACGCAGCAGCCATGACGGTTTTACCGACATTGGTCGAGCCAGTAAAAATCATTTTGTCGAAGGCAAGGTGACTAAACGCATCTGAAATTGGGCCACCACCGTTGACGACTGCGACCAATTCTTGAGGAAATGCTTCTGCGAGAGCTTTTTCGAGCACATCACCGAATGCCGCAGAGGCACTCGAAATTTTGATCATGGCATGGTTGCCTGCAGCCAAAGCACAAATCAGTGGGCCTATAGAAAGAAGCAGTGGGTAGTTCCATGGCGTAATAATGCCGACGACACCAAGTGGTTGATATTGCACCCATGCTTTTGCAGGTTGGTGAATAATTCCGACATGGCGTTTGGATGGTTTCATCCAGTCTGTCAAATGCTTGCTATAATATTTGATGTGTTCAAGACATGTGAGCAACTCACCAATCTTGGTTTCACCAATAGAACGGTTACCATAGTCTTGATTAATTGCATCAGCAAATTGATCTTGATACTTAACTAAGATACGCTTAAGCCGAGCCAAACGGTCTATACGTTCCTTCGCTGTAGGCAATGGGTAACGTAAATATGCTTGTTTCTGCTGTTCCAACATATTGTTGAGATGCTGGTGATCAAAAGAATGTGGTGTCATTGAAGTTGTTTTTGTTTGACTATTCATGTCGCACGACCATATCCAAATTAGCGATTAATTAATTTTTAGAGCAAATACTCTAAATAGTCAAGTTACTTTATGTGTTAGTGTTCTAATGCTTTGAAATAAATGGTTGTTTTAGGATGTCTCACACCAAAACCTTAAAAACGAAAGAACGTATTTTGCAGCTGAGTTTGCAGTTGTTTAATGAGCGTGGCGAGCGTTCAGTGACAACCAATCATATTGCTGCTGAACTGGGAATGAGCCCAGGTAACTTGTATTACCATTTCCGAAATAAAAGTGAAATTATTAAGGAATTAATGGAGCAATATCAGCATGAAACGCTAGAAATGTTAGCGCTTCCTGATGATCGTCAGCTTGATGCCAATGATAAAATTCGCTATTTCCAAGTGTTAAGTAGCCAATTATGGGCTTATCGCTTTTTACATCGTGATGTTTATCACTTGGTCGAAAATAATGAAGATTTCCGCAAAATGTATCCACGTTTTGCCGGTCAAGTTATGCAACAAGGGCAGAAAATTTATCGTGCTTTTGTCGATGCAGGCTTAATGCAGATGACCGATTCTGAAATTGAGGCCTTAACCATTAACTTGTGGATCGTGCTGACCAACTGGACCAACTTCCTTTATATGTCGGGCCATATTACTGACTCCAACACTTTGGAAGAAAAGTGGGTGTGGCAAGCACTGCGACAAATGGTGTTCTTAGAAGGCGCATATCTACGTGGTGAAAGCCGTGAAACCTATGAGCGACTGCTCGAAACTTTAGGGCCGTCGGACTTATTTGCAAGTCTTTCAAACGTAAAGCATCAGGTTACTGAATAAGACTATTTAGTCTGGCTTTAAAAAGCGTTAGAATACTCGGCTCTTTTTTCAATTTAACTGATTAGTGATATAAACCAACATGAATATGTCGACCGCTAACACAGCACGCTTACTCATTACCTGTGAAGATAAACCAGGGATTGTGCAAGCTGTATCGAGCTTTTTGTATCATCAGGGAGCAAATATTACCGCACTTGATCAATACGCGACTGAAGCTCAAGGGGGGCGATACTTCATGCGTGTTGAGTTTGAATTGGACAATTTACAAAGCCGTAAAGAAAGTCTAACTCAAACATTTGCAAGCAATGTTGCTGAGCGTTACAACATGCACTGGCGTTTAGCTTTAGTCAGTGATGTGAAGAAAGTCGGTATCTTGGTGTCAAAAGTTGACCATGCTTTGCTTGAGCTGTTGTGGCGTCATGCACGTGGTGGTTTGCCATGTGAAATCACCAAAGTCGTGTCTAACCACGATGCTTTACGTGAATCTGTAGAAAATTTCGGTATTCCGTTTGAAGTTGTTCCTGTAAACAAAGAAAACAAACGTGAAGCTTATGAGCAAATTGATCAATTGATGCAAGGCAATGATTTATTGGTTCTTGCTCGTTATATGCAAATTTTAGACGAAGAATTTGTTCAAAAGTGGGAAATGAAAGTGATCAACATTCACCATTCATTCCTCCCAGCCTTTGTTGGTGCGAACCCATATAAGCAAGCGCATGAAAAAGGCGTGAAACTGATTGGTGCAACAGCGCACTATGTGACTGCTGATCTTGACCAAGGTCCGATTATTGAGCAAGACGTAGAGCGTGTCAGTCACGACTTTACCGTTGAACAATTGCGTGAGTTAGGTCAGGACGTAGAGCGTAATGTACTCGCACGTGCAGTCAAATGGCATCTTGAAGATCGTATTATTGTCGATGGTAATAAAACTGTTGTATTTCAATAAAACGAGATAAATTTTTGAATAAAAGGGCATACTTTAGGTATGCCTTTTTTATATTATGATTAAAAAAAGTCATTAAAACTGACGAATTAATAGTTGCAAATGAAAACACTTCTCATTTATTATTGCCGTACTTTAATTGTGCTAACCGATGAGCATGATTGTATTTTTGACAAAATAAATGCAATCGCTTCTTCAAGGTAACTGAGTTTAATGAGTCAATCTCCCGCTCCAATGATGCAATCACCTAACCCGATGAAAAAGAAAATCATTACTGCGCTTCTCGCTGTTGTGGTAGGGCATATGGGAGTATTATGGGCGGTCAGCAATATGAAAGCACCAGAACTTAAACCGATCGAAAAAGATCCGATTAAAGTTCGCTTTGTGAAGATTGTTGAAGAGAAAAAACCAGAACCTCCGAAGCCAAAACCAGAACCGAAGAAAGAGCCACCAAAGCCAAAAGAAGTTAAAATTGTAGATAAGCCTTTACCACCTCCACCGAAGAAAGTGGAAAAAGTGGAACAGGTGAAAAAGAAAGATGCGCCGAAACCAACTGTTGAAGCGGTCAAAAACGTACCACCAACACCTGTTGTTTCAACTGTTGTTTCTGAAACGAAAGTCGTTCGTGTTGAACCAACACCTCCGGCACCTGTTGCACCACCACCTGCGCCTCCAGCACCACCTGCGCCACCGACACCTAAAACTGTGAGCATTGGTAATGGTGTCAGTTGGATTAAGAAACCGAATGTTCAATTTGAAGATGGTGAATTAAAAGCGTCGTGTACAGTTGAAGTTGCGATTGCTGCAAGTGCTGAAGGTAAAGTCGAATCAGCAACGATTAAAAACTCGACTTGTGGCGCTGCTGTAAACCGTAAAGTGACTGCTGCAGTGAAGCGTGCACGTTTATCCAAATATATTGATAATGGTGTGGCAACTCCGACGCGAGTTGATCAACCATTCAACTTTAAACTTAATTAAGATTCCGGCTAACCCATTAGGAGTTCGAATATGAACTTTTCAGTTTATTGGCAACATGCAGATGCAGTCAGCAAAACACTGTATTTCGTGTTACTTGCAATGTCGATTGCGACTTGGACGATCTTCGTTCTTCGTATTATGGGCACACGTCAGCTCAAACAAGTGGCGTATAACCACCTTGCAGATGCACTAAGCAAACTGAAAGCGAAATTTGCTCCTTTGGCTTTTGAACAACGTAAGGCTGTGGCTGAACAAGCATTACTACGTCAAATTTCGGTAGAAAAAGCTAATGCTGAAAAAGGCGTATCTGTATTGGGTACGATTGCTTCAATTGCACCGTTCGTAGGTTTGTTCGGTACAGTATGGGGTATTTTCCATGCCCTTGTAGCAGTGGGTAAAAGCGGTCAAGCGGGTTTAGCGCAAGTGGCAACTCCAGTCGGTGAAGCTTTGATCATGACCGGTCTTGGTTTGGCTGTGGCGATTCCTGCGGTATTGGCTTATAACATTTGTGTTCGTTTTAACCGTACACTGTCGAATGAATTGCAAGATCAAGCGCATGGTTTATTGATTGATACTATGTTGCAACAAGAATCTGCAGCGAAGAAAGAAGACGTGAAAACTGCACAGCAAAGTTTAGCTGGAGGTCAAGCTTAATGGCTTTTCAATTGGGTGAAGACAACGATGCTGGCATGAATGAGATGAACCTCATTCCGCTCATCGATATTATGTTGGTATTGATGATCATCTTCTTGGTGACTGCGACTGTTGCCAACCCATCAATTCCATTAACCTTGCCACAAACGACTGCAGAAGTGATTGATCTGCCAACTGAAAGCGTAACCATCAGCATTAACTCAGCGGGTGATATTGCTTGGAATGGTGATATTGTCACGCTCGAAGATTTAGAAAGTCGTCTAAATACAGCTGGTCAGCAAGAACGTAAGCCTGCATTGGTATTAAAAGCCGATAAAGAATCACGTTATGACACAGTTGCACAAGTGATGTCGCGTGCGAGTGGAGCCGGACTCAGCGATATCGCCTTTGCCAGTGATAACTAAGCACTGAGCTAAGATAGAAAAAAAGCGACTGAAATGTCGCTTTTTTTTATGTCTCTATTTTGAAAAGACGTCGTACAAATAGATCACTCAGATTTGAGTAGGTCTTGAAATTTGCTACGTAATTTCATGAGTTTAGGTGGTATTGAGAAATTACAATAGCCTTGGTTTGGGTTACGTGCAAAGAAGTTCTGATGATATTCTTCGGCAGGGTAGAAGGTCGGCATTGGACTCAGTTCAGTCACGATATTGATGCCTTCAGCTTTTAATTCTTCAATACGTTGTTGAGCAAGCTGCTTTTGTGATTCGTCCTGATAGAAAATCACTGAGCGATACTGTGTACCGATATCGTTGCCTTGACGGTTCAGCGTGGTTGGATCGTGAGTTGCGAAAAATACATCTAGCAATTGGCTAAAACTGATTTGGCTGTCATCAAAATTGATCTGAATGACTTCTGCATGTTGGGTGTTTCCCTCACAGATTTGCTCATAGCTCGGATACTGAGTAACTCCCCCTGCATAACCACTGACGACTGTTTGCACGCCCTTTAGTTGTAGAAAAACTGCTTCTACACACCAAAAGCACCCACCACCAAATACCGCTTGTTGCATAGTGAAATCCTATCTTGTTCCCTGATGTTTAATATGGGGTTATAGCTAAAAACTGCAATGTACGTCTGTATACTAATCACAAGTTTATGTGCATTAAATGTCTCTGGCATGACTGAACAGTGAATAAAAAAGTCTGCCGAAGCAGACTTTTTTAACGATTTAACGCGGTTGAACAGCGCTTTCATATTGAATTAATAAATTGCCGTGACGGTCTAGCAATTTCAAGGTTTTTCCAAAAACTTGATAATGCGTTACCTTTTCGAGTGCTGCATGGTACTGTCGCTCTAGCCCATTGTTATTGAGACAAGCCATTTGTGTCGCAGCAATCGGGCCAAACGTTATGGTGTCTTTGCCAGCATTATAGCCACCCATTATACGATTACAGCCGTCTGCACCTGAGACACGTTTTGAAGCCGCATCGAATTGAATGCTTGGAATATTATGCGCATTGGGTGCTGTTTTGATTGGAGTGTTGCCAATCTGAGTGGCAATCCAAGTACGATTCTGTAATAGGTTTAAATTTTCAGTTATGGTGTTGTCTTGTGCAGGCATGCTTTCACAGCCTGTCACCACTAAAGTTGAAACCAAAGTTGCAGCAACAAATATTTGTTTTAGCATCGGAATTTCCCCGTGGAAGCATTTCAACTATCTAAGCAAATATCGCACAGATAAGCTAGCCATATTTGTATCAATATTTAAGAATTACAATTGATTGGCGCTTGGATTGGACTGTGAATGCGGCAAACCTTGTCGAATTAATTTGGAATATTGTTGACTGCTCAGTTGCTTGATTTGAGAGACATGAGGGTTAACATGGGCTTTTTGATACCATGTTTTCATATCCCAATTTTGGTCTATGGCATGAAGGTCATGCAAATAATTCGGCAAATAACCCGATGCAAATAAGCGGTAATCGGTTGGAAGCTGATGTTTGGAAACCGCTTGAATCATATCAAACACCAGTGTTGTACAATTACTGGTGAGCGTGTTGTACCATTTGGGTTGAGTCTGTAGTTCATCGGCTTTATGTAAATATTCAATAAACAGCGCCTGCATTTCAGATTTTGGCATGTTTACGGGGAAGAAATAGACCTGTTCTCCGCGTGTATTGCTGCGGGTATAGATGATATCTTTTTCATCAGATGCAATAAGGCTCAGTTCATATTTACGGAAAAAACCACCAATCGCAGAGAATTCTTCGTTTTTCTCTTTGCGAATTTCAATCGAAAATGTCAGCGGTGGTCGGTCAGCAAAATCAAAACTGACCAAGGTATGGGCGATTTGCGGCCCCATCCAATACGAGGTAATGATGTTGACGCCATTGATTTGACTCAGGTCATATTGGCGGGTTTCCCAGTGCGGGGTATAGCTGCCATCGGCATGCCAGTCGAAATTACGCACATTGTGCAAGGTGACAAGATTGCCTTGCTTTTCATAATGTAGAATTTCTGCCACTTCAGGATTCCATTCACGATCTTGGCGTGCTTCCATGCCAAAATACCAAAATAGACCACAGATAAAGCCCACAATATAAATCAAGACATCTTTACGACGGCTAAAAAAGTGTTGGGTAATATAGATGCCTAAAATGCTAAGAGCAAAAGCGATCCAGATCCCAATGATAATGCGGCTGCCTAACCAGCCTGCCGGTTGCTGTATCCACAGGGCGGCACAGAGCCAAATCGAAGAACAGAGGACAAACACACTAAATAGAGCATGAAGAATACTTCGCCCTATTTTTTTGAACATTGCTCGTTGGTCACTCTGTTGCATATTTTTCTTTTAGCTTAAGATTTTTCTTTATTTTCGGTAAGTTGCGAACTCAAAAGCAATCCCAGTTTTGTCGTCGATATGTTGTTCTGACGCCACTTTTTGAAAGTCCGCAGGAATTTCAGGATAATGCGCATCACCTTGAACATCGAGTTCAACATGCGTGAGTTCTAAACGGTCTGCGATGCCGATGGTTTGCTTAAAAATTTCACCACCACCAATAATAAAAAGACTCGTTGGTTTTTCTGAACTCGCGACATCAGCAACAGCTTGCGTTAACGCCTCGTCGATACTATATGCGACTTTGGTGCCTTCAAATGACCAATTGCTATCTCGTGTAATGACCCAATTGACACGCTTCGGTAGGGTACGTCCCATAGACTCTAAGGTTTTGCGTCCCATAACCACCACACCACCTTGGGTGATGGCTTTAAAGTGTTGTAAATCTGCAGAAATATGCCACGGCAAATCATTCCCTTTACCAATGCAGCGCTGCTGATCCATAGCGACAACGTGCACGATTTCTAAATTTTGAAATGCCATAGTTTGAACTCAAATAGCCGAAATATTTGCCGTCTATTAGAATGCAAAATCCCGCTTGAGGTAAAGCGGGATTTTGCTTTTCACTTGGGATTTCTAAAAATTAAACAGCAACAGGGGCTTTAATCGCAGGATGTGATTCATAACCTACAATTTCAATATCTTCAAATTTAAAATCGAAAAGATCGGTAATTTCAGGATTGAGTTTTAATTGGCACAGACCCATTGGTTCACGTGTCAGTTGCAACTGCGCTTGTTCGAAATGGTTGGCATACAAATGTGTATCCCCACCGGTCCAAACGAAGTCGCCCACACCAAGACCACAAACTTGCGCAATCATGTGTGTTAACAGGGCATAGCTGGCAATGTTAAACGGCACACCCAAAAAAACGTCAGCACTACGTTGATATAATTGGCAGGATAATTTTCCGTTTTGGACAAAAAATTGAAACAAGGTATGGCATGGTGGCAATGCAACATTACCGGCCTCATTTGGATTCCAACCAGACACGATTAGACGACGTGAGTTAGGATTGGTTTTGATTTCATTGACCAACCATTTGATTTGGTCAAAGCCATCTTGTTCATATAGGCCATCGGCTTTTTTGGTCGCCCCGAAATTACGCCATTGATGACCGTAAACAGGACCTAATTCGCCGGCAGGACGACCAAAGCGTGCAGTTTGTTCTGCGGTAGACCATTCATCCCAAATCGATACTTTATTGTCTTGCAAATATTGAACATTGGTATCGCCTTTAAGGAACCACAACAGTTCAATCACGATAGAGCGGAAATGAACTTTCTTGGTGGTGAGTAAAGGGAAACCTTGAGAAAGATCGAAGCGCATTTGATGACCAAATACAGAACGTGTTCCCGTACCCGTACGGTCGCCCTTGTCGCCGCCGTTGTCTAGAATGTGTTGTAAAAGGTCTAAATACTGGCGCATGTCTCTCTCATAATTTGCTAAATTTCTTGTAGCACATATTAGCTTGTTTTGCGTGAGGAAGGAACTGCGATGGGTGCTTGAATATGGTCAGGTTTAAAAAATCAAAAACATACGGTGTTTATTGGGTGATGACCAAATTTTGCAGGCAACAAGAGCTGAGTTGCCTGAGCTGAAGACGTCTATTTATAACAACTACATCAAGTGTTAACGAGACAATATGTCTGTTAAATCAAGCATGAGCTTAGAAAATGAAGCTCTATTTTTTACATATTGAGAGATGCTTCTTTCGCAGTGTTGAAAAAAGTACAGATAAGTTTGATTAAAAAATAAACGTGATTTTTCTCATTATGAAGAGGTGATATTGAACAGCTATTTTTGATTAAGAGTTTGATATCAAAAATAAATCAATTTGAATTAAAAATAGACGGTCGTATTTAAATGTGAAGATTTGTTTAAGAAATCTTACATTTTTTACATGAAAAAACATGATTTACGCGGTACTATCACCCTCGTTAAAATTTTTGAATGCCTAAATATAGGCGGGAGTGTGGGTTAAAGAATGGCTTATGATCACAATGTAAACTTGAGTGAAGTGCATGCTCCAGTTCAGGCAAATATCATAATTCGTTCTCAGGCGAGTAAAAATACGGGCAAGTCCAATACCACTCAAAAAGCAGCGACTAAAAATGTGGTATCCCGAAATGGTCAGCGTATCGATATCGATCGTTTGACTGGATTTTTACAAGGCATTACCCGCCAAAGCAGTACTCAGAAATGTGCCCGCAGTGTTCGTCTAGCACTTGAGTCCGCAGGGGCACGTTTTAACGGTCACCCCGTTGCCGCAGCAGACTGGGGCAGCACATTACAAAAAATTGGTTATCAAAAAATTAATTTAGCGTTTGATCGACCAAAGAAAGGCGATATTTATATTATCGACCGCAATCAAAGTAGCCGTTATGGTCATATCGCAGCATATTCAGGTAAGGATTGGGTGTCTGATTATCGTCAAGCGGGTTATGCGGTCTATCGAACTCCAAATGTGAAATATAGCTATTATCGCTTAGCAGATTGATAATCCTTCAGTGAAAAAAAGGTTAGTCTTCAAACCTTTTTGCACGCTGACTGTAGATCGAGACGATAAATAATCCAATTGCAGCAAAGCCCACACATTGCAGCGCTAAAATCCAGCGTTGCTCATTGGGTAGAAAATAAATTAAGCACACTAAACATAAAATTGGCAAACCAGCCAAACCGCATTTTAATGACTGAGACAGTGTTTTTAGTTTGTCTTGTCTGAGCTTATAAAGCAGATCAATCATCAAACCAATGGCTAAACTTATGCCCGCAAAGCGGGGATCTAGTTGTTTTTGTTCAGCGCATAGAAAAATAAGCACGCAGGTACTAATACAAATGATGAGCTTGATTTGTCGGTTACAGCGCTCAGAGTACCAAAACGTCAGCATTTAAATTTTACCTTGGGGTGAAGTTTTCTCGTTTTTATTCAGTAGAGAAATCGGGGAGAGTAGGCAGATCGCCAAAGCCATAAAGCCAATGCCTTGAGCACCCGGAATCAAAATTTCACCCTTATTCATGTTGATAAAAACCAATGCTAACAGCAGTGCAATCGGTATCCACGTCAATAAACGATAGAGCAAACCTGTTGGGTTTTTTGCTGCAAAATGAATCTTGCAATAACGACAAATCAGGAAAATCACGCCTGTACCCATGAACATGAGAATGGCTTGAAGTGTTAGGGGTTCCATCCAATACAGAACACCGGTCAGTACGACCATCGCAATAAAAAACAGGATTTTTTTAAGTACAGAAACGCTGGGGTTAAACCAAAATTCAAGCATGGATCGATAGTTTAAAAATAAGCTGAATAAACTTTAGCACAGATCAGTTGTCTAATTCAGTCACTTCATGTGCAGTAAATGCGTATGAAGGAGTAAATTTCAGCGCATAAAAAAGCGAGGCTTAAACCTCGCTTGCTTAAAGACATTTAGAAAATATTAGTGATTCTTTTGTGGACCCCAGTCATAGATTTTTTTCTGGTAGGCATACCACATCATCCATAGGCCAATCAGAATCATCGGAACTGTCAGGAACTGACCTTTACTCATCCATCCAATGAACAGTTGACCATTGTCCGGCTCACGGAAGAATTCAACGGTGAAGCGTGCGATACCATATCCGATGAGGAACAAAGCTGAAACGGCATAACGTGGACGAGGTTTTGAACTAAACCACCACAGCACGATAAACAGAATTAAACCTTCACAGAGGGCTTGATAAAGCTGCGACGGATGGCGCACCAACTGGAGTGGATCGGTCGGGAAGATCATGCCGAAAGCAAAATTAGGGTCGGTCACTGCACGACCATATAGTTCGCCACCAATAAAGTTCCCAATACGACCAAACATTAAGCCTGTCGGAACGCAGGGTGCAATAAAGTCGAGGGTCTGGAACCAAGTCATTTTATATTTCTTGCACCACAGTAACATGGCAATCATGACCCCAAGGAAACCGCCATGGAAGCTCATGCCGCCTGTCCAAACTTGGAATAGCCACAATGGGTTGGCAAGGAACTGATCGAAACCATAAAAGAAGACATAGCCAAAGCGTCCACCAATCACGACACCTAATGCACCATAGAAAATCAGGTCTGAGACCATTTCTGCGTTCCAGCCGTCACGTTGTTTTGCGCGGTAGCTTGCCAAGCCCCATGCAAATAAAAAGGCCAATAAATACATCAGACCATACCAGTGAACTTGTAGTGGCCCCAGTGATATCGCCACAGGGTCGATATTTGGATATGTCAGCATTGCTGTTCCTTGTCATTATGTTTTGCACAGATTTTAGCTGAATGTGCTGAAAAATGTTGTACATTCAATGTGTAAAGATATTGAGAGTTGAATATGTGCATTGTGGCTTTTGCTTGGCAGGTCTTGGATGACATGCCACTCTGCCTGATTTCGAATCGTGATGAGTTTTATCATCGACCGACGGCAGGCCTAAAGCAATGGGTAGATAGTCCGATTATTGCAGGGCAGGACTTACAGTCTGGTGGAACATGGATGGGGATAACCGCTCAAGGGCGTTGGGCGATTGTGACCAATTTTCGTGATGGTCGTGATCAGACCACATATCCCACTTCACGTGGCGCTTTGATTCAGCAATTTTTAGAATCTGAGCAAACGCCCATTCGGTTTGCGCAAGCACTGGAACAAATCCAATGTAATTATGCTGGCTTTAATTTATTCGTTGGCGATGCCACTCAAGCCGTTTATATGAGTAATCGCGGTGAAGCGCCACAAGTCTTAGCCAAAGGGGTGTATGTCACATCTAATGGTTTAATGACTGAACATTGGGAAAAGACCCGACATTTACGTAAACGTTTCACGCAAGAATTTTTGCCGATGCTACAAAGCCAGCAACCACAGGCGGATATAGACGCCGCTGCGTGGGATATTTTGGAAGATGAACGTAAAATCATTCCAGCATTGTTACCCAATACTGGGATTCAGGCGGAAATGGAACATTTGTTGTCTTCAACCTTTATTCAAAGTCCGGTGTATGGCACCCGCTGTTCAAATTTATTGTGTATGCGGGATTCACAGTGGCATTGGCAGGAAAAACAGCAGCAGGGTGAGCAACAAGGACAGATCACCCAGATAGAAGTGCATTTAAAGCTATAAAAAAAAGCCGACGATTCGTCGGCTTATTTTTTAAAGGTGTTTTATGCAGTTTTTTGCGTTGGCTGAGCTTGTTCTACCGCTTCGCCAGCAATCACCCCACCATCTTTACGGGTGATGACTACGGTCGCTGAGCGAGGACGTGAAGTCGCTGCTGCATTGGTTTGTGATGCAGGCCAGTGGCTGGTCGGTTCAGCATAGGATGCTGAATCTTCACCGGGATGTTGCACATTGATAAAAATCGCTTTGTAGTCAGGTGTCATCGTCACACCTGTGATTTCACATTCTTTAGGTCCAGTCAGGAAGCGACGTAAGTTTTCATCATTCAGTTTTGCACCCACAATGGTTTCTTGACCCGATGATGTCGTGGCTTTTGTACCATCACCGACTTGACCCGGAAGCGCAGCAAGCATCATACAGTTGGTGGTATCAGTATAAGCACCGTCATCGGTTTGAATCCATAACACACCACGTGGGTCGAACCACATCCCATCGGGTGAAGACAAGTCATTGTTGTCATTTAGACCAGATAAGTTAATGTTGCTCGCCATTTTTGCTTCAGCACCAAACAGGTAAATATCCCAAGTAAAGCTGAGTGCTGTGGTTGTATCACCATCTTCACGGAAACGGATAATATGACCGTTGACGTTGCCTTTACCACCTTCAGGGTCGATGTAGTTACGAGGGTTGGCAGCATCTAGTGCATGCGTCGTACCACGGTTCGAGTTATTGGTGAGGGTCACATAGACTTCACCATTGTCTGGATGCACAGCGACCCATTCAGGGCGGTCCATTTTGGTAGCACCGACAGCATCTGCGGCAAGACGTGCGAAGGTCAGAACATCTGCTTGTGAGCTAAACGGATACACGCTGTTGCTTTGGTTTAAACCATTGACGTTATAGCTCAATTCAATCCATTGACCTTTGCCGTCATTGTTAAATTTGGCAACGTATAACTTACCGTTGTTCATGTATTTGTCACCTGCAGCATAGCCACCGTTGACATCTTTTTTATTCCATTTTTGGTCGGATACAAATTTATAGATGTATTCACCGCGTGAGTCATCACCCATGTAAAATGCGAGGTTGTCATCTTCACGTAAGCGACTTGCACGGCAGTCTTCATGTGCAAAGCGACCCAGTGCTGTACGTTTTACGGGGTTTTCACGACGGTCAAATGGATCGATTTCGACAATCCAACCAAAGGTGTTTGGACCATTACGATAATCTTCTGCTGCCTGAGTACCGGAAACATTCGCCGACCAACGGTCATATAAATCTTGAGACTCATTACTTCCAATCGCTGTTTCCCAACCATAGCGTGAGTTCGCACCCGCTTTTAGGCCATAACGGTTGAGTGCCACAATTTCAGCCGGACTACGTTTGGCATCATCGTCTTTTGCACGAGCGAAGTAACCAATGAAGTTTTCTTCTGTTGTCAGGTAAGTGCCCCAAGGGGTATAGCCATTACCGCAGTTGTTGTGTGTACCACGGGTTTGTTGACCATTGGCTGAAAACTTTGTACTGACTAAGCTTGAGCCTGCAACAGGGCCTTTAAAGTCCATTACGGTCGATGCGGTAATACGACGGTTAAATGGAGAGTTTTGTACCAGTTTAACGGCTTGAGTCTTGCTGTCTTTTTCAATTTGAATCACAGAAACACCGTGTGCATTGACTTCACGGATAACTTCATCTTCAGGGCGACGACCTTCCACTTTGGTTGGGCCTTGCGGGTGCAAGAAGGTCGGGTTGATGTATTCATGATTCATTACCAACAAACCTTGGTCAGACTGCGTGGCATCATAACGTCCAGAGGTGGTATTTAAACCAAAGAAGCTCATACCGTCATGGCAGTCACCAGAGCGGAATTGGAAGCTCGGGCCAGAAGGAACATTGTTATCATCCCACGCTGGGTATGCAGGGTTAATCGAGTCACCCATCGCATATAGCACATGCGCTTGATAGCCTTCAGGAACAGTCACAATATCGTCTAAATTCTTTTTCACTGGTGTGAAATTGAACTTGGTCGGTTTTTGATTTGGATCAGTGACAGGTGGTTTGGTATTGCTATTTGAACCTGAGTCATTGTCATCATTACACCCCGTTAATGAAGATGCCAATGCAAGTGCGACTGCACCACTCGCAGTCTTGGTAATCAAGCTACGACGGCTGATGCGCTGTTCTAAAATGTCACGAAAATGAAGGTTATCCGAAGTGTTGTTATCAAGTTCTTGATCTTCGTTATATGGCATGTTTGTCATGAATTTAAATCCTGGCAAAGGTGTGCTGGGTAAAAGTTGATCACATAAAACTATCGATAAAATATGACAATGCTTTGAAGCTAATGTTGCAAACTGATGAAATAGGCGTTTAGATTTCGCTGCATGAAAATTGCAAAACATTAAATGGGCGCATAAAAAAAGAGGCTATCTCAGCCTCTTAGGTGTAAAACTCACCAAAATTGTCGAAACATCAGTTTGTTTAAGTTGCAGATGTACGTCGTTTTTCAATCAGCTTGCCAAAGAACAAACCCAGCTCAAAGAGCATCCACATGGGAATGGCCAGCATGATCATCGAAAGCGCATCGGGTGGCGTGGCAAACATGGCGACAAAAAAACAGCCGACGATAATAAAACGACGCTTCTCCACCAAGGTTTGAGTAGACACCACCCCGATCAAAATCAAAATTAGCGTGATGATGGGAATTTCAAAGGTCAGCCCAAACACCAAAAAAAGCTTTAAGCAGAAACTTAAATAACTATTGATATCCGTCATCGGGGCGACTGTTTCAGGCGAAACACTCATAAAAAAATGTAGGATGGAGGGCAGAGCAACCCAATAGGCAAAGGCAATACCGACATAGAAGAGGACGATGCTGCCGAATAATAAGGGCATCGCCAAATGCCGCTCTTTTTCATACAGTGCAGGTTTGATGAAGGCCCAAAGTTGATAAATCACGAAAGGCATCGCGAGCATAAGCGCGACAAAGAAATTCAACTTGAACGGCGCCATAAAGGTGGCGGTCACATCCGTTGCGATCATGGATGAGGTCATCGGCAACTGCGCACGCAGTGGCTCTGACATCAATTGATAGCTTTGATTGGCAAAGGGTAGTAAACAAAAGAACAGAATCAAAATAAGTCCTGTAATTTTGATCAAATGCCGACGCAAAATCACCAAATGTTTGGTGATCGGCATTTCTTCCAAATCAGGCACAGTGTTCTGTGAATTATTCAGTGAAAGATCTGTCATACGGCCACCTGATATTCTGCTAATACATCGGTCGAACTTAATACAGGAGCTTGATCTGTTTTAATCTCGTGCTTTTTTTTCATTTGGGGTGTAACCAAGGCAAAGATCGTGATCTGACCACGTTCGATGTACTGATAACGTGGAGATAAATTTTTATTGTCAGGTAGGACGGCTTCTTGTTGTTTTAGCGCAGTCTGTTCTATGGGATGTTGCGTTTGTTGCAATTCATTCATCTGCGCCTGCATACGCGCTTCGAGCTGTTGAATACGTTGCATTTCTTTTTGCATTTCTTCACGAAGTTCGGACATGCGAAGTTCACGGTCAATATCTGTTTGCACGTTACTGATCAGTCGTTTAACTTTCCCGTACCATTTGCCTGCAAAGCGGATACCTTCAGGCAGTTTTTCCGGGCCGAGTACGATCAGCGCAATAATGCTGAACACCAGTAATTCGCTAATACCAATATTAAGCATTATGACAACTCCTTAGCTTTGAACTGAGGAATTGGTTTTATTTTGAGCTTCATGCTCTAGCGTGCGAGGCTCATTAAGCTGTGTATTTGCTGCGTCTTCATCACGCATCGATTTTTTGAAATCTTTGACCGCGCCGCCGACATCTTTGCCCAAGTTTTTTAGCTTAGAGGTACCAAAGAGTAAAATCACCACAATTGCAAAAATCAGTACATGCCAAATCGATAGTCCAGCCATCTTGTTATCCTCTTGTTGGTCTGCACAACATTTCAGCAGTTGTAGATGACAGTGAAGTGACCAAGATGTTGCAGTTTAAAGACAGTCGCGAAGCTTATGTTCAGTGTTACTATGCATGGATTGAGCAGTGAGGGTGGTGTAGTGGCGTTTCTTCTTCCGATATTGGGTTTTTTAAGTGGCCTCGGATTGGCATCATTATCACGAACATCATCGCTCAAATCGATTTTCTCTAGCTTACTTGCACGCTGTTTTATTCCAGCCGTAATCATCTACAATATGGTGTTCTATCAAGCAGGCAGTTTAGCGCTGATGCTCTTTAGCTTTAGTGTTGCCGTGCTGATGTTTTATTTATTTCGCTGGCTGTTAAAAGATAGTTTACGTGCCTTGTGTGTCAGTTATTTGAACTTGGCTTGGCTGGGTTTTCCTTTTGCATTAGCATTGTTCGGCCCTGAAATTAGTGCAGCGATGGTGGCTCTGTATGTCGGTGGCTCTATCTTTGGCAATATGTGGGCCGTGACAGCCGTCAGTTCAGCCCAACTACCATGGTCGAGCGTGATTCAAAAAGTGGCGATGTCACCGCCTGTATTTGCCTTGATGATTGCAGGTGTCTGTCGAATAGTTGGATTACAACATTTAGAAGAACATCAGATCTTAGATTGGCTCTATCAAGCTGCAAAAATAGGAATGAGTTTCACAGGGATGTGCGTCTTAGGCATGTGGCTGCGCCAAACTAAGGTACAGTGGCGTGATCTGATGAACAGTAGTCGTATTTATGCGATGAAACTCACCGTTGGCGCGGTGATCTGTAGTTTGAGTTATGCCTTTCTTCCAATTCCCCAGATCGAGAAATATATTGGGGTGATGTTTATGCTGTTCTGCTTACCCCCTGCCGCCAATATTGTGGCTTTAGAAACGCATTATCAAGGAACAGGTACTTCGGCGCGTTATATTGCTTCAGGTACGATTATGAGCTGCATCGTCGTCAGTTTTTATGGGTTAATTTTGCATCTTTTTTCGCTTTAAGATGAAAAGTGAATTATAAATGCCCAAAACAGTGATTACTTGAGCTGTTTGCGAATCTGCCAATCACGCACGAGGGCGTATATCATTGCGATACCTATCAGGCCTGGAAATCCAACCTGACCTTGCGACAGATTAAGCATGATCGACAGTACGATCAACGCTGCAAAAATAGCGTAAGTGGTACGAAAGCCTGAGGTGAGCGGGTAGGTTAGTTGCGCATGGCAATGAGGGCAGCTTAGTTTTTGAAAACCAAGAAAAGAGCGTGTCGGGATTTCAGTTGAAGTGTGATGGCAAGTGTTGCATATGATCTGTATCGGTTGAAGTGCCATAATTATTCTATTTTTATTCAGGGATTGGAGTTAATCTTTGGCATTAAGATTAACTCCAATTCAAATTATTTCAAACTTGCTTTAAATAATTTCATCGCCTGACCACGATGGCTGATTTTATTTTTTTCTTCTTTTGATAATTCAGCACTAGAAACGTTTAGTTCAGGCAGCCAAAACAGTGGGTCATAGCCAAAGCCATTTTCACCGCGTGCTGCTTCCATCACTTCACCGCGCCAAATCCCTTGGAAAATTTGTGGGAGTGGGTCTTCTGCATGTTGGACCAAAGCCAAGACACATACAAACATCCCTTCGATGGCTTCACCCTCTTTACGGAGTGGTTTGAGGTCAGCAAGCAACTTGGCATTGTTAGCGGCATCATTGCCATGTTCACCTGCATAGCGCGCAGAGTAAATCCCCGGTGCGCCACCAAGCACAGGTACGCAAATGCCAGAATCATCTGCAATGGCTGGCTTGCCTGAAATTTTCGACGCATGACGCGCTTTGATAATGGCATTTTCAACAAAGCTTAGACCGTCTTCGATGGCATCTTCAATGTTCAACTGACCTTGTGGAATCACTTCAACAGGAAGATTAAGCTCGGCAAACATTTTTTCAAATTCTGCAATTTTGCCTTTGTTATTACTTGCAAGCACCAAAGTGCCTTGAGATAACCAATCAGTTGAAGCCATGTGAATATTCACCATTAAACAAGATTTGAGGCTATTTTAACAAGATGCTGTGGTTGACAGGCAATAAAAAAGCACCCGAAGGTGCTTTTTAAGATTCAAAAACTTATTGTGCTTGAATCCATTTGTCTGCACGGTCACGTGCTTGACGAATTTGGTCTTGGCTTAAGTTGGCTGCCAATGCCGTTTTCTTACCTTCAGACAAGCTAATCACTTTGTTGTCGAGCATGCCATCACGGGTAGAAAGCTCATACCATTGGTATGCACCCATGTAGTTTTTCTTTTGCTCTTCCATCATGGCTAAGTTAAAGCTTGCGCGGTTATCACCACGGCTGGCTGCTTTTTCGAAATATTGACGAGCAAGCGCTTCATCTTTTTTAGTCCCAATGCCATCTGCAAGCATACGACCTACATTAAGCTGTGCTGCAGATAAACCTTGATCAGCAGCAGCCTTATACCATGCAAAAGCTTGACGTTCATCTTTGGCAACGTCTTTACCTTGTTGATATTTAGTGCCTAAGTAAAACTGAGCACCGGGCTGACCTGCTTTAGCAGCTTTACTTAAGCTGTGAATATCCATAATTGAATATTGAGCAGCTTGGCTAGAAACTGAAGATGATGGAGCAACATAATCCGCATGGGCTTGTATGCTAAAAAGTCCAATCAGTAGCGTCGTGCTTAATAATAATTTTTTCATAGAGCGCTCACTCGATAAATTGCGACTTCACCAAATAGATTTGGGAGACGTTTACTGAGTAAACTGTCTTGTTGATCCCCATTCACGGCAAGTCGGTTAATAATCCGGATGTTATTTTCAGCACACAGCGCTTCAAAATCACGGAAAGTACATAAATGAATATTGGGCGTGTTATACCACATATAGGGTAACGCGTCTGAAACGGGCATCATTCCTTTTAATGCAAGGAAAGAACGAGTCTTCCAATGTGCAAAGTTTGGAAAGGTAATAATAGCCTGTTTCCCCACACGCACCATGTCTCTTAAGAGAACGTCTGGCGCATCTACAGCTTGCAAGGCTTGTGCCATAACCACATAGTCAAAAGACTGGTCGGCAAAGCGACTTAAACCTAAGTTCAAGTCCTGTTGGATGATATTTAACCCGCGACTGACTGCAATTGCAATCTTTTCTTGATCAATTTCTAAGCCATATGCACGAATATTGTGCTTTTTGCTCATATGTGCAAGCAGTTCACCGTCACCACACCCTAAATCGAGTACGCTTGAATCTGGTTTAATCCAACGTTCAGCCAGTTGATGATCAATACGCATTAGTTGGTCTCCTTCGGTGTTTCTTGCAGGTGTTTTACACCGCCTAGGAATGCACGTAAGCTTTTCACATATAACGGAATCGGGAACAAGAAAGAGTCATGGCCTTGTTCAGCATCAATATCCACATAGCTCACAGGCTTATGATTGCTAATTAATGCATCTACAATTTCTTGCGAACGAGCAGGGGCAAAACGCCAGTCCGTTGTAAACGAAACAACTAAAAATTGACACTTGGTTTTAGACATCGCGGTTTTTAATGATTGCTCATATTCACGTGATGGATCGAAATAATCTAAAGCCTTGGTCATGATCAAATAGGTATTGGCATCAAAGTTACGGCTAAATTGCTCACCTTGATAACGCAAATAACTTTCGACTTGGAATTCGACGTCAAAGCCATACATAAATTTACCTGACTTTAAGTCACGGCCAAATTTTTGTTTCATGGCTTCTTCAGAGAGGTAAGTGATATGACCCACCATACGGGCCAAGATCAAACCTCGCTTAGGATAACTATCATTTTCTAAATAGCGACCATCATGGAAATCAGGGTCAGACAAAATCGACTGACGCGCCACTTCGTTAAAGGCAATGTTTTGCGCAGACAGTTTTGGTGTACTGGCAATAATCACGCACTTTTGTAAACGATCTGGATAGTCCACAGACCATTGTAGAGCTTGCATGCCCCCTAAAGAGCCGCCAATCACCGCATACCACTGTTGAATCTCTAAACGATCAGACAACATGGCTTGGGTTTTGACCCAGTCACGGACAGTCACTAATGGGAAATCAGGACCATAAGGGCGATTGTCATTTTCAGGATTTGGAGAGGTCGGTCCAGTAGAACCGCTACAGCCGCCGATATTATTTAGTGCTACGACAAAGAATTTTGACGTATCAATGGCTTTGCCTGGTCCAATACATGCGTCCCACCAACCCGGCTTACGGTCATCTTCATGATGATAACCTGCTGCATGGTGATGGCCTGACAGAGCATGACAAATCAAAATTGCATTAGATTTGTCTGCATTCAGTTCGCCATAAGTTTCAACCATGAGCTCAAAACGTGGGAGTATGCGATCGCATTCGAGCTCTAACGGCTCTTCAAAAATAAACTTTTGTGGGGTAACTAAGCCCACTGAGTCAGCTGGAAAAGACACAGGAATAATTCGCCTTAAATCTTTAGTATGAATAATAAAAGGATACCACTTGAGGGTATCCTTCTAAAGTCATTTTATTGCTATTTGATATTTAAAGCATTGAATTAGACTGCAGCAGCAATCACTTGTTCAGTACTTAAAACACCTTGTTCAATTAAACGGTTAGTGCTGGCAATAATCGCTTCGATGGATGCAGTCACGATGTTGTCATGTACACCTGCGCCGAATGCAGACTTGCCTGTGCCTTTCACTTGAAGCTCAATCAACGCCAAGGCTTTGGCATGCGCGCCTGAACTGATACTGCGTTCTTCATAGTTCAAGACATCAATCGGCAACTGCAATGCATTTAAGATAGCAGAAATTGGGCCGTTGCCTTCACCACGTAATTGCTGGATCTCACCGTTCACTTCGATATCGAGTTCAATGACTTGCTTGCCATTTTCATCATGTAAGCGGTAGTTTTTCGCCGCATAATGTGTATCTTTGGCCGCCACATACGTGTCTTTAAACAATGACCAGATCGCTTGTGCAGAAATCTCAGTACCGTCTTCATCTGTTTTTTGCTGTACGATTTGCGAGAATTCAATTTGAATACGGCGAGGCAACACCACGTTGTAATTTGATTCTAACAAGTACGCAATACCGCCTTTACCAGACTGTGAGTTGACACGAATCACGGCATCATAGTCGCGGCCCAAGTCTTTCGGGTCGATTGGCAAATAAGGCATATCCCACATTTCTTCGTTCTTTTGGAACTCGAAACCTTTTTTAATGGCATCTTGGTGTGAGCCAGAGAACGCGGTGAAGACCAAATCACCAGCATACGGATGACGAGGGTGTACCGGCAAGCCTGTGCATTCTTCAATGATTGAAATGATTTCGTTAATGTTTGAGAAATCTAAGTTTGGCGCAACACCTTGGGTATACATGTTCAATGCAATCGCTGCAACGTCCACGTTACCTGTACGTTCACCGTTACCAAACACACAACCTTCGACGCGGTCAGCACCAGCCATAATGGCCAACTCAGAAGCGGCAATACCACAGCCACGGTCGTTATGACAGTGCACAGAAATAATCACACCGTCACGGCGCTCAATATTACGGTGCATCCATTCCACTTGGTCTGCATAGACGTTCGGACCTGAAACTTCAACCGTTGCAGGCAAGTTTAAAATCACTTTGTTCTCTGGAGATGCTTCCCAAATTTCAGTGACCGCATCACAGACATCTTTAGCAACTTCTAATTCTGTTGCAGTAAAACACTCTGGACTGTATTGGAATACAAATTCAGTTTCAGGCTGTTTTGCAGCGTATTCTTTGACTTTCGTTGCGGCATTAATCGCTAATTGTTTTGCACCAGCAACATCAACATTCAACACTTTATTGCGGAATGTTGGCGAGTTTGAGTTGTAGATATGCACGATGGCACGTTTTGCACCTTGTAATGATTCAAATGTACGTTGAATCAAATGATCACGTGCTTGAACCAAAACTTCGATGTACACATCATCGGGAATATGGCCGCCTTCGATCAACAAACGGGTGAAATCAAAGTCGATTTGTGATGCAGAAGGGAAGCCGATTTCAATGTGTTTGAAACCAATTTTCACAAGCATTTGGAACATTTTGAACTTTTGTTCAATGTTCATTGGCTCGAAGATCGCTTGGTTACCGTCACGAAGGTCGGTACTCATCCAGATCGGCGCTTTATTGATTTCGTTATTTGGCCATTGACGGTCTGGTAAGTCTACACGTTGGTACATGCGACGGTATTTTTTGCTTGGATCTGCCAACATCATGTGAAAACTCCTTATAGCACCGTGGATAAATGTCGTGGATAAACGGCAAGGTACTACTTATATAGATTGTGTCTATTCTAGCAATTTACAAGTTTAATTTCGGAGTCTTTAGTCGAAAGTCGAAATAAATCCGTAAAGATTCACATGACTTAGCTTTACCGTAAGCTCGTAAATGTATAACTAAATATTAGTCCATATATTCCGGAAATAATTTCCTATTTTTGCGTCAAGATGCCATTACTGGAAAATATTTTTCTATAAAATTAGCTTTTTTGAAAAATATAATCTTTATTAATCTCATCGACGGTGGCTGTTCCCATCAATGCCATCGTAATCTCAAATTCTTCTTTCAGTATTTTGAGTACATGGGCAACACCTAAAGCGCCCGCTGTAGCTAAACCATAAATGCAGGGACGGCCGACTAATACGGCAGATGCACCCAAGGCTATCGCTTTAAACACATCTGAACCACGACGAATACCACCATCATATAAAACTGGAAAATCCTTAGGCACAACTTTTTTAATCAGTTCTAAGGCGGTGAGAGGGGAAATGCAACCGTCCAGTACGCGCCCACCATGATTCGACACAATAATGCCTTGTACACCGTGTTGCAGGGCAAGTTCAGCATCATGTGGACTGACAATGCCCTTTAAAATAATCGGTAATGAGGTGTTTTGACTGAGCCAAAGGATATCGGCCCATGTCGGTGCGATTTTCATCAGACCGTTAAATACGGGATGGTCGCCATCATTGAGCTCAGGCAATGGGATATGTGCAGGGGTATGCGGATGTTGCATGCCTTCAGGCAAATGGAAAAACACTCGACGTTCACGGTCACGAATCCCTGTATGCGGGGAATCAATGGTTACTACAATCGCTGTATAAGCATGTTCTTCTGCCATCTTGACCAGTGATAATGACTTTTCGCGCTCACCTTGCCAATACAATTGGAACCATTTGTACGGATTGTCCTGCTTTAACTCACGCATATCTGTATTGGTAAACGTACTGAGGATCATATTGCTGCCAAGGACTTCGGCAGCGAGGGCTGTTGCAGCTTCAGCATCAGGATGAAATTGTTGTTGGTGACCAATGGGTGCTACAAAAATAGGATGCGGGAAACGTTGCCCTAAGATTTCGATTCGGGTATGACCTTGGGTTAGATCTTTCAGCATACGTGGTAGCAGTTGTATCTGTTCAAACTGAGACAAATTGCCACGGACACTGTGTTCATCCATCGAGCCGCCTTGCAAGTACTGCCACACCATTTGAGAAAGGTGCAGCTCAGCCTGTTTTTCGTAATCTGCAATGGTTTGCAAATGAGCTGGAATCTGAGTGAGTGGCGCTAAAATGTTGTGATCAGTCATTGGTAGTTTGTCCATGTCTATTGACCTTAAGCTTTAAATTTCGGCCCATTTGCGGATGAGGTTGTGATACAGACTAGTCAACTTGACGACTTCACTATGTGCATCACCCAATTGCATACGCAAATTTTGAATGCTTTGATCGAGATTAAATAACATGTGACGCTCAGCATCTTCACGGATCATACTTTGCAACCAAAAAAATGACGCAATACGACAGCCTGCAGTCACAGGAGTAACTTCATGCACACTGGTAGATGGATACAAAATCAAATCTCCGGCAGGTAATTTCACTTCGTGGTAGCCATAGGTGTCTTCTACCACAAGTTCACCACCCTCATATTCTTCGGGTTCACTTAGAAAAATCGTGCAGGACAAATCGGTACGAATTTTTTGATTGCTGTCAGGCATCCAGCGAATGGCATTGTCGACATGGAAACCAAACGTTTCACCATTTTCATAGCGGTTAAAATAGGGCGGCAAAATATTGAGGGGGAGAGCCGCTGATGTAAAAAGCGCGTGTTGTGACAATTCATGCAGAATAATGTCACCTAAATGCTGTGTTAATGGATGGTCTATATCTAGCTGTTGGTTGTTTTTTACATTTTTAGACAGTGAACCCGTAGTTTTTTGACCATTAATCCATTCTACTTTTTGCATTTCTGTGCGGAAGTAGTTGACCTGTTCTTTACTCAATACATTTGGGATATGGTGAATCACGGCCTAACCCTTTGGAACTGTAATATTAATGTTTTGATCATATACAAAAATAGCCTCGAAGCGAGGCTATTTGAGTCAATACCATAAATTATTTATGGTATTTATTTCTTCTTAGTATTTAAAGTTAACAGATAGAACTGCGCTGCGGCCTTCTGCTTCAGTGGCATAGTGAGATGCGTAGGCTTTAGTGAAATAACGTTTGTCAGAAAGGTTATTTACATTCAACTGTAAATCCACATTTTTGTTAACGGTATAACGCGCCATAGCATCGTAGCGTACATAAGATGGAGCCCATTTGATGTTTGCAACATCACCATAAACTTTGTCTGAATATACTGCACCACCACCCAAAGTTAATTGCGGCAATATCTTATAGGTAGTCCATAATGTTGCTGCTTGTTTAGGTACATTAGGCATTTGGTTGCCATTATAAATGGCATTATCTGTACAAGTTGCTGTTGAACCTGAACCACGGCATGATTTACCATTTTTTGTTAATTCACTATTAAGATAAGTATAACCTGCCGAAATATCCCATTTATCGGTAATTTGACCATTTAATCCTAATTCAACACCATCTACTTTGCTTTCACCTACATTCGCATAAGTTGTTGGGTCAAGCTGTACACGAGTATTTTGTTTTTCAGTACGGAAGATCGCTGCTGTTAAATTCAAACGATCATTTAACAAGTCCCACTTAGTACCCAACTCGTAAGTTTGCGCTTCTTCAGGATCGATCATTTGGTTATTAGCATTTATGGTTTCGCTGTTATCTCCCCAACCAGCATTTAAGCCAACAGGACTGGCAGAGGTAGCATAACTTGCATAAATTGAACCATTTTCAACAGGTTTAAAGGTTATACCTGATTGATATGTAAAGAAGTCTGAATCATTGTTAGCTGTATATGCAGCAGCTGAAGATGTAGCACGAAAGTTTTGTTCAGCTTCAAACTTGTCCCAACGCACACCAAGATCAAGTAACCATTGTGGTGTGATTTCAATGCTGTCTAATAAATATACAGAAGTGCTTTCAACCGTGGCATCAAAGTCTTGGCGGGCTTCTAAACGATCTAAAAATGGTTTTTGAGTTGGATTGTTTAGAGAAGTACACCAATTGCTTGAAAGGTCTTTACAGTCGCTGTAAAACCCCGTTGAGGAAACTTTGCCATCTTTACTGTTAATGATGTTATAACCACCTTTGTCAGTTTCTTGCTTGCTATATTCAGCACCGACATTAAAACTGTGATTAATGGCACCTGTAGCGAATTTACCTGTCAATGCTAATTGATTTGTAAAGGTATCGCTATCTGTGATGGCAGAGTTTTGACGATGCCATACTTTGCCATTGGCTACATTGCCTTTAGAGTCATCAGGGTTTGTCCAAACATAATCATTTTTAGATTTGCTGTACATTGCAGTGTTTGTGAGGGTTAAGTTGTCAGTTAAATCATGTTCTAACTTGATTGTTCCTGCTTGGTTTTCTTGTTTTTGGAAGTCACGATCTTTCCAACCATAATAAACGCCTTGTTTTACTTCCGCAGGTTTACCCTGTGGTTTACTTAAACCAGCATCCCAATATGGAACACCTGAATCTGGAGTGTCATCCGATTTTAAATAGTAATAACTTAAAGTTGCACGAGTAGGGGTGTCTAAGCCAAAAGTAATACTAGGGGCAATACCTGCACGTTTGTATTCAGCACCGTCAGCTTGACCTGCTTTCTCATTCATGTGTCCCATAACGGCAACACGTGCAGCAATCCCATTGCCAAAATCTTTGTTGCCATCAAGCGTCACACGTGCGTAAGCATCTGTACCGCCAGCAAGAGTACCTTCTAAAAAGTCACCTTTTTTGGCCACTTTAGAAATCATGTTGATGCTACCGCCAACAGTACCTGCACCACCCATAGCAGAAGCAGAACCTTTGGTGACTTCAACTTGTTCTATGGCAAACATTTCACGGTTTTGTGAGGTTGAATTACGAATACCATCTAAATACATTGAGCTTTCAGAGCTGTAGCCACGGATAAATGGACGGTCGCCATTTGGGTTGCCGCCTTCACCAGCACCGAGGGTAATACCAGGTACTGTACGTAAAGCATCACTTAAAGTTGTGACTTGCGTGTCTTCAATCAGTTGCTTAGAAATCACTGATACAGATTTTGGTGTATCAAGAAGGGGAGCAACAAATTTAGCATTCGCAGATTTATCAACTTTTAAGCTTGGTGCCTTTTCAGCAACAACTTCTTGGTTAATCGTTGGAAGTTGAGTAACTTGCTCTTGCGCGACTGCATTAACAGCAATGACAGAAAGAGAAGAAGCAATTGCTGAAGAAACAATTTTCTTACGTGTTTTAATGAAGGCCATTTCGAACCCGATTTGGAATAGTGAATTTGTATGCGAATAATAATGATTCTTATTTGTTCTTACATCTTTGTATAATTGTAAATCACGATAAATAATCATATTGTGATAGTCCTATTTAATGTAATGATATAACAAGTATTAATTAAGACTATGTTTTATTTAAATATTGATAAAATATATTGTTTTTTTATGTTTAATTGAGATTATAAATATAGACATGATTGTGAATTAAATAAGCATAAATCGTAATTGTTAATGCAAAAAAAAACCTGCCGAAACAGGTTTTTTAGTTTTGTCTTTTATAAGTACTAAAAGTTAGAAATCATAAGAAATGGATAACCAGTAGTTACGACCAGCTAAGTAAGTTCCAGCCATTGAAGAACCAATGGTCATATAGTCATAGTAAGATGTCTCTACACCTTGGCTATTGATATAAGTTCCATTGCTTGTGAAGTCTTTATCTAATAAGTTATTTATAGATCCATTAATACGAATATTGTCGTTAAGGCTATAACTTGTACCGAGGTTAAATAAATTATACCCCTTCAACTTATTGCCAGTTGCAGCATAAATGATGCCAGCATCACCAGCAGTTTGGACTGTACTATAACGTTTACGATCAGATTTATACTCATGCTGTAACCAAATATCGAGTGAAGGATTAATATGCCAAGTAGATGTCATATTAAAAGCATTTTTGGGTACGTTATTTAGGTACGAGCCTTTATTTTCACCTTTTGTGATCTCACTTTCCATATAGGTATATGCAGCTTTAATATCCCATTCAGGGATAATGCTGTATTTCAAGCTAACTTCAACGCCCTTAGTTTCTGCTTCATTGGCATTAATACTTTGTGAAAAACTATCTTGAGTAATATGGGAACCATAGCTGACACAACCTGCTTGGTTTGGATTTGTTTCAGAGTAACAGTTCCAAAGGTCAGCTGCATCAGTTATCAGATCTTCAATTTTATTAAAGAATGCCGTTGTGGTTAAGTCAAAGCTACCTTTGTTATAATTAAAGCCTAATTCATAGTTGGTGGATTCTTCAGGTTTAAGATTAGGAGAGCCGACACCAAAAGTTGCACCTTGACCACTAACACTAATCACGCCATTGTGTAATGCTTTTGCAGACGGTGCTTTGTAACCCGTACTTACACCACCTTTCAGTGTTAGATTTTCATTAGTATTCCAAACTAAATATGCTCGTGGGCTGAAGTGACCACCAAAACCTGAATGATCTTCATAACGTCCACCTAAAGTTAAAGCAACTGAATCTAAAAGGCGCCATTCATCTTCAGCGTAGAAAGATAATGAGTCTTTTTTGAATTTTGAACCCACGCCCGCAATATCGTCAGCAATTTCTGCTTCTTTATATTCGGCACCTACTGTGATTTTATGATCTGCAATAGGCATGACGATATGTGTATCAGCAACAAAGTCAGTGTTTTCTAATGTACGATCTTTACCTGCAAATGCATTTAATGGGAATGTGTTTCGTGGAATAGTACGGCCTACGGTTTCAGTAGTTGTATGGCTTACGTAAGATGACCATTTACCAAAATCATAGTTCCCCTCATGTCCAGCAGAAATTTGATCACGGTTAAATTCTAGTTCGTCTTTATAACCATTAGCACGGCTCTGTGTGTCTTGAGTGCCCAGTCGATTATCATCATTTTTATAGTTTTGACTTGAATGGAAGCCATCTAACCAGAAACTATTTTTATCATCTAAGTTAAAGGATAATTTACCACCAAAATCAAAATTATCTGCTTCACTTGGGCGTGGGTCACGGCCAGATGTACCTGGAATACGTTCAGATTTTTGACGGTCTAAATAAGAACCGCGTAGCTGCATCCCTAATCGTTCGCTTATAAGAGGGCCATTTAAAACAAAACTGGTTTTTGCTGAGTCGGCTTCCCCATTATGTTCCATGAGATTACCACTCACAGTAACATTACCAGTCCATGTATCAGACACTTTTTTAGTAATAATGTTGATTACACCACCCATTGCTTCTGAGCCATAGCGAGTAGCCATAGGACCACGAATGACCTCAATACGCTCAATTGCAGCAAGGGGTGGTAAGTAACCATTTGATGATTCACCGAAACCATTTGGAGTTACGTCAGAAGATGTTGTTTGGCGACGTCCATCAATTAAAACCAAACCATAGTCATTACCTAGACCACGCATTTTTACGTTTAAGCCGGATGTTTTACCAATACCGTCACGAATATCAATGCCCGGAATGTCAGCTAGTAAATCTGCAATGCTAGAAGCATTTTTCTTTTCTATGTCTGCTTTTGTAACAACACTGATTGAAGCAGGAGCATTCTTGATCTTTTGTTCAAAGCCCGCTGCAGAAACAACAATGGTTTCCATCTGTTGAGCTTGAGATTCAGTCGTTTCAGCATGTGCGAAACTCGTAGTAGTTACAATTGCCCCAAATAAAGCAGCGGAAAGAGGGTTGAGATTAAATTTACTCATAAAAGAATACCAAATATGGACAAGATAAATATATGAAAATAAATTAAAAAATATCATTAAGAATAATAGTGAGAAAGTTTCTCATTTTCAATGGTGAATTAAAAAATAATCAATATTTCTTCGAAAAAAGCTGAAAAATTCTAAAAATAAGAAGGGCATCCATGCCTGAATTTATAGTGTTATAATCCATTTTTGTATATCTTTAATTGTTGTCATATAATGTGGCACTTTTTTTTAAAACTGTTTTAACTAACAAATTATCGAGGAAGCCATGCAAGTAACTTCTGAAGCGGTTTCGGGCGTTGCCCGTCGTTTAAATGTATCTGTACCGACGAGCCGTATTAACGAGCAGTTTGAAGCTCGCTTGAAACGCACTGCCAAAACTGTGAAGATCAACGGCTTCCGTCCAGGTAAAGTACCTGTAAACGTTGTTCGTCGTGAATACGGTGCTGGTATCTATCAAGAAGTTGTAAACGACATCATTCGTGACACAGTATTCGAAGCGATCCAACAAGAAAAAATCAATGCTGTTGGTATGCCAAACATTGAAAAAACTGAAATGAAAGATGATGCTTTAGTTTATGAAGCAACTGTAGAAGTTTATCCAGAAGTTGAAGTTAAGTTCGAAGGTTTAGAAGTTGAACGTAAAACAACTTCAGTTGACGACAAAGACGTTGAGAAGATGATTGAAAATCTTCAAAAACAACGCGCTTCATGGGTTGAAACTAAAGGCATGGCTAAAAAAGACATGCAAGTAACTTTCGACTTTGAAGGTACTGTTGATGGCGAGAAGTTTGAAGGCGGCGCTGCTGAAGACTTTAAACTCGTTCTTGGTTCTGGTCGTATGATCCCTGGCTTCGAAGACGGTATCGTTGGTATGAAGAAAGGCGAAGAGAAAGTTATCGATGTAACTTTCCCTGAAGACTACCAAGCTGAAAACCTTGCTGGTAAAGCTGCTCAATTCAAAATCACTGTTAAGCTTGTTGAAAAACAAAAACTTCCAGAAGTTGATGCTGAATTCTTAAAAATCTTCGGTCTAACTGAAGAAGAAGGCGTTGAAAAGCTGAAAGCTGACGTGCGTAAAAACATGGAACGTGAAGTGAAAAACGGTCTTCGTAACCAAGTGAAAGGTGCAACTTTTGATGCGCTTGTAGCTGCAAACGAAGTAGAACTTCCAGAAGCAATGGTTGCTCAAGAAATTGACCGTCAACGTCAACAAATGATCCAACAATTCACTCAACAGTTTGGTGCTCAAGGCGCTAAAGCGTTTGATTCAAGCATGCTTCCAGATGACCTATTCAAAGAGCAAGCTGAAAAATCAGTTAAACTTGGCGTATTGGTCAGCAAAGTATTAGCTGATGCTAAAATTGAAGTTGATGCTGCACGTGTTGATGCTTACATCGAAGACATGGCTTCTTCTTACGAAGATCCTAAAGAAGTAATTGAATACTTCAACAACGATAAACAGCAACGTGCTCAAATCGAAGCTGTTATTCTAGAAGACCAAGTTGTCGATCACATCTTAGCTTCTGCTAAAGTAACTGATACAACTGTGAGCTATGAAGACTTATTGAAAGAGCAACAAGCTCGTCAACAAGGCTAATTTCTAGCTTTCAAAAAAAGGCGCATTAAGCGCCTTTTTTTATCGAAATTTGCCCCCAAATAAGTTGTCCTGATTTCACAATGCTTATGAAAAAAATATCTGTTATTTAATTGGGAATCTTTTGCAATTTCGACAAATATCCCTCATATTGTGAATTATGGGTTGAGTCAGAAAAATTTAGGAATAAATAACGTATGTATGTTCCAACAATTGAAAACGCACTAGTGCCAATGGTGGTAGAACAGTCATCTCGTGGCGAGCGTTCTTTTGATATTTATTCACGCCTTTTGCGTGAACGTGTGATTTTTTTAACCGGTGAAGTTGAAGACAACATGGCAAATTTGATTGTTGCCCAAATGTTGTTCTTAGAAGCAGAAAACCCAGATAAAGATATTCATTTATATATCAACTCACCAGGCGGTTCGGTTACTGCAGGTATGGCGATTTACGATACCATGCAATTTATTAAACCTGATGTTGTGACTTACTGCATGGGGCAAGCAGCATCGATGGGTGCATTCCTGCTTAACGCCGGTGCTAAAGGCAAACGTTACTGTCTTGAAAATGCCCGTGTCATGATTCACCAACCCCTTGGTGGTTTCCGTGGTCAGGCATCTGACATTGAAATTCATGCACGTGAAATTCTATTCATCAAAGAACGTTTAAATCGTTTAATGGCAGAGCATAGTGGTCAAGACTACGAAACTGTTGCTCGAGATACTGACCGTGACAATTTTATGACAGCGCAAGCTGCGAAAGAATACGGTCTTGTGGACGAAGTTTTATCTAAACGCCCATAAGTTTTAAAGAATTAATTATTGGAGTGAATATGTCCGAACATCCTCAAGGACAAAAGCATTGTTCATTTTGCGGTAAAACGCAGTCTGAAGTCGGGAAACTGATTGCAGGTGAGGACGCGTACATCTGTAATGAGTGTGTGGACGTATGTCTTGACCTAGTTCAGACCAGTCAGCAAGTTGAATCAAATGACTGGGCAACTCGTCCTTTACCAAAACCGCATGAAATCCGTGCTGCGCTTGACCAATATGTGATTGGTCAAGATGTTGCGAAAAAGACCCTCTCTGTTGCGGTATACAACCACTATAAACGCCTAAAAGTTGGCACTAGTGGTAAAAAACCAGAAGACGGTGTAGAGATTTCGAAAAGTAACATCATGTTGGTTGGACCAACAGGTTCAGGTAAAACACTGCTTGCTCAGACACTTGCGCGTCTTTTAGATGTGCCATTTGCGATGGCAGATGCAACGACTTTAACTGAAGCCGGTTATGTGGGTGAAGACGTTGAGAACATTGTTCAAAAACTCCTTCAAAAAGCCGATTACGATGTAGAAAAAGCGCAAAAGGGCATTATCTATATCGATGAAATCGACAAAATTACCCGTAAGTCTGAAAACCCATCTATTACTCGTGATGTATCGGGTGAAGGTGTTCAGCAAGCGTTATTGAAAATGATCGAAGGTACGGTTGCGTCGATTCCGCCTCAAGGTGGTCGTAAGCATCCGCAGCAAGAATTTATTCAAATTGATACTTCAAATATCCTGTTTATCTGTGGTGGCGCATTCTCTGGTCTAGAGAAAATCGTACAGCAGCGTCAAGAAAAAGGTGGTATCGGCTTTACAGCTGAAGTGCGTAAGAAAGATGAAACTAAAAAATTATCTGACTTATTCCGCCAAGTTGAAGCGACAGATTTGGTTAAATTTGGTCTGATTCCTGAATTTATTGGTCGTTTACCTGTGATTGCTACCTTGGAAGAACTCGACGAAGAAGCATTGATGCAGATTCTGACAGAACCAAAAAATGCATTGACACGTCAGTACCAATATTTATTTGAAATGGAAAATGTTGACCTTGTATTTGAAGACTCAGCATTACGTGCCGTGGCTAAAAAAGCCCTTGACCGTAATACGGGTGCGCGTGGTCTACGTTCGATTTTAGAAAATTCATTGCTTGAAACGATGTATGACCTACCAAGTCGTTCAGATGTGGGTACGGTTGTCATCAATGAAGCGGTGATTAATGGTGAAGCGGAACCTGAATTTAAATCAGAACGTCAACCAAAGAAAACTGAAGAAGCTGCACCGAAGTCAGATTTAAAAGTTGTGAACTCTAAATCTGCTTAAGCGCTATTCGTCTGAAACGTGTGTAAATCCAAGATTTGCACACGTTTTTTATTTCCAAAAATAAAGGCAGAATGTTAATCTCAGCAGGATGGCGTGGATGCCTGAATGTAAAAAACTGAAAACAAAAGTGTAAAAATAAAAAAAGACGCAGTGAGGGATAATCATGCGTGGAGTTGCAATTCTACTTTTAAGCAGTGTAGCGCTGCTGGGTTGTCATGGAAAATCAGCCATTGAGCAAACGTCATTGGCTTCAACATTAAAGCCCGTGGATCCTGAAAGTAAACCGGGTCATATTGAGCAATATCGATTGGGTATGTTTACCATTGGTGGTTGGGTCAATCAGAAACAAGGTCGACATTTTCAAGAAGTGAAAGCTCAACATGATCAAGCAGCGATTGTGTATTTATATCGTCCAGACAGTAAATGGAATCGTCAAGAAATTGTGGCCAGCAGCTTATTTCTGAACAGTGAGCGTATTCCAAGTTTATTGAATAATCATTATTACTGGGTGGAGTTACCGGCAGGGAATTACCGCTTATCGTCCAGTCGCCCTTTGGGGGTGAATCATTTTCAAAAACCTAAATATTTAGACTTTGATGTTGAAGCAGGTCAAACTTACTTCATTAAATATGATGAAGAGAATTTATCCAGTAAAAGAACGGTTTCAGGGCCATTGCTGCTCATGCCTGAAAAAATTGGTCGAAATGAAATCGCATTTACAGAGTTGAAATCCAACAGTTTTAACTTTGTGGCAGAAGATCAAAACACTGGAAAAGTGCGGAAAAGTGCGCAGAAGTTGAAAGCACCTCATTATGATCCTGCGGAAGATGTACAGTTGACCAAGCCTTTTAAACTGTGGAATCCATTAACTTGGTAATGTAATTAGCTCGTGTTTTTGAGTGTGTGAAAATATTAAATAGCGAATGTCATTCGACAAACAGCCTAAATATTGACATTAAAAAAAGCACCCGATGGGGTGCTTTTTTTAGATCTTGAATGTGGCGAAATTAGTTCGCGGCAGCATCAACTACTGGGATTTTACCAATTTTTGCTTGCCAGATTTTTGGTGCAGTCGCGTGTACAGAAGTACCATTTACGTCAACAGCTACAGATACTGGCATGTCTTTTACAACAAATTTGTAGATCGCTTCCATACCTAAGTCAGCGAAAGCAACCACTTCAGCTTCACGAATCGCTTTTGATACTAAGTAAGCAGCACCACCAACAGCCATGAGGTAAGTTGCTTTGTTGTCTTTGATTGCTTCAACAGCAGCAGGGCCACGATCCGCTTTACCAATCATACCGAACATGCCAGTTGCTTCAAGCACTTGACGTGTGAACTTATCCATACGTGTTGCAGTTGTTGGGCCAGCAGGACCAACGACTTCGTCACCGACTGGATCAACAGGGCCAACGTAGTAAATAAATTTACCTTTTAGGTCAACTGGAAGTTTTTCACCTTTGTTTAACATGTCAACCATACGTTTGTGCGCAGCGTCACGACCTGTATAGATTGTACCGTTAAGAAGTAGTGTGTCACCCGGTTGCCAAGAGTTCATTTCTTCTTGAGTGATGTTATCTAAGTCAACACGTTTAGACGTTGATGAATCCCAAGTTACTGCAGGGTAGTCTTCAAGGCTAGGCGCTTGTATATGCGCTACACCTGAACCGTCTAATTGGAAATGCGCATGACGAGTTGCAGCACAGTTTGGAATCATACCTACTGGTTTACCCGCAGCGTGACATGGGTAGTCTTTGATTTTGATATCAAGAACAGTGGTTAAACCGCCAAGACCTTGAGCACCAATACCTAAAGCATTTACTTTTTCGAAGATTTCGATACGAAGTTCTTCGATTTGGTTTTGTGGGCCACGACGAAGGAGTTCGTCCATGTTGATTTCTTCCATCAATGCTTCTTTTGCAAGCATCATGGCTTTTTCAGCAGTACCACCAATACCGATACCGAGCATACCAGGAGGACACCAACCTGCACCCATTGTTGGAACAGTTTTAAGTACCCAATCTACGATAGAGTCAGAAGGATTAAGCATTGCAAGCTTAGATTTATTTTCTGAACCACCACCTTTAGCAGCAACAGTAATATCAACTTTATTACCCGGAACGAGTTTGTAGTGAATTACAGCAGGGGTGTTGTCTTTGGTATTTTTACGACCAAAAGCAGGATCAGCTAATACTGATGCACGAAGAATGTTTGAGTTTTCAAGATAACCTTGACGTACACCTTCGTTGATTGCATCGTCTAGGCTCATGGTTAAATCAAATTTAACGTCTAAGCCCACTTCAAGAAATACGTTCACAATACCCGTATCTTGACAGATAGGACGATGGCCTTCTGCACACATACGAGAGTTAATTAAAATTTGTGCAATCGCGTCTTTTGCGGCTTTGTTTTCTTCACGGTCATACGCACGGCTCATCGCTTGGATGAAGTCCTGTGGGTGATAGTAAGAAATGAACTGAAGCGCATCTTTTACCGATGTGATCAAGTCATCTTGCTTGATAATAGTTGTCATACAAATATCTCTTGAGCGGGCTGATAGCTAGCGGGCTAAATTATAAGACAAAAACACAGTTGTGTGGGTATTTCGCTTAATCTTTGGCCGAAAGTTTAATAGGCTTAAACAGCACCGTGTTTCGCTGTCATCAATAGCCTGAAAATGACGTTTTCACTGTCATATTTCATGAAATATTTGTCACATAACTAGAGGAGAAGATTTTTTTTGTTTCTAAGATTTTGAAATTAAATAATATTTATTATTTTTGAATATTTCATATTTGTCATATAACTGTCATAAAACTTTTACATAATGACGTCATCAAAGTTAGAGTGTGAAATATATGGTTACTCCAGTGTTGTCAGTTATTGGTTTTTCTCTGTTTATCGCAGCAACTTGGTTCTACGGTCAACAAGAAGATCAAGCCTAAAGCTTTATCTTCTTTTTTTTTTGCTTTAAATTTTATAAAAAATAATATTCTTCTTCAAATCTTCAAATCTTCAAATCTTCAAATCTTCAAATCTTCAAATCTTCAAATCTTCAAATCTTCAAATCTTCAAATCTTCAAATCTTCAAATCTTCAAATCTTCAAATCTTCAAATCTTCAAATCTAATCATGAGTAATAGCTAATTTTTAGTCTTTGCGTCAGTGTGTGTGATAATCATCGATGATCTTTGTTGCTTTCAAATTTTTTACAAGACTTCAATTCTAAACGTTATGATTTGAAGCAAATAGATGACAGGTAAAATTAAAAATGGGCACTGTTACTGTTCGACCAACTGTTGAATCAGATTGGGAGATACTGAAAAAAATTACAGCTCAAGGCATTACATGACAGTCCTGATGTATTTATAGCAACAGATGAAAAAATTAAAACTCATAGTGACTCTGAATGGCGTGATAGAGCTGCGCAAAAAAGACCATGCCAGTTTCTATTGGCATTTGACGGAATGAGAGCTGTAGGCATGGTTGGAGGTACTATTGATAAACAGCATGAATTTACTGTAGTTGCAATGTGGTTGTAAGAGAATTATCGGGGAAACAGTTTTGCTGATCTTTTAATATGTAATCTAAAAAAATATGCAGCAAACCAAGGTTATACAAAAATTGTACTTCGTGTTGAATTAATTAATTTACGAGCTACTCAATTTTATTCTAAACAAGGTTTTATAAAAGTTCTTGAGCAATCTTCTTTAAAATCAGGCTTAGAGCTAAGCAGTCAAAAAATGGAGTGCTTGCAGTTCTTTTAATGGTCAACTTTTTTCATATTTAAGTGCTTAAAAAAAATAACTCTAATTTTTATATTATCAAATATTTATATTAAACATTTGTTTTATTTTTCATGTAATTGTCATGGGATTGCAAGTGTATTGTCATACAGAGTCTTTAGGTTATTGCAGTATTTCTCAAGGACCAAAGAGGTTAGACGTTGAATTACAAAGCACTCATCTGCTGTATGGTTTTCACCCCCATGCTGACAATGCAGGCAGCACAAGCAGAATTTATTAAAGATAGTAAAGCAGAAATAGATTTTAAAAATTATTATTTTGATCAAGATCAAGAGCCTAACGATAAAGATTCGACAGTTTGGGGACAAGGTATTGAATTGAGTTATCAATCTGGTTTTACCGAAGGTCAAGTCGGTTTTGGTTTAGATGCTACTGCGGCAGCAGGTATACGTTTAGACGGCAGTAAAGATAAAGCCAAAAATTCGTTGATGTTTCCTTTAGAGGGTGATGGTAGTCCAACAAATTATTGGACACGTGCATATCCCACTTTAAAAGCGCGCTATCAGAAAACTGATGTAAAAGTCGGGGAGTTACGCCCTAATTTACCCATTTTAAGTCGAAGCTTTGCTCGCTTGCTCGAATCTGCCTATTTAGGTGGTCAAGTCACTTCTAAAGATGTAAAGGGATTGACTTTAACAGGTGGTTACGTCACTAAAGCAATTCCACGTGCATCACGAGATGCGTCAAAGCTTTCTATTAAAGGCGCAACAGAAACCAGTGATGGGTTTATGTTTGGCGGTGCGGACTGGAAGCCCAATAAAAATTTAACGCTACAGTACTATGCCGGTGAGCTGGATGATTTTTATGTACAGCAATTTATCGGCGTGAAACACAAATTTCCATTCAGTGAAAACCAGAGTTTTAATACGGACTTACGTTTATTTGATACTCAAGCGACTGGAGCTAATGAGCGTGGTGAAAAAGGCTATGGCGCTAAAGTAGATAACCAGACAGCCAGTGTGGATTTCAAATACAAATTCAATAATCATCAGCTGCAATTCGGCGCGCAGAAAATTGGAGATGATGGCGATTTTCTGCATATGAATCAGGGCAGTTTAGACAACGGTGCAGATGGGACTTTCATTTACTTACCAACCAACCGTTTGTTGCAGAACTTTACCAATGCTGGGGAAAAGTCGACTTGGTATGGCTATCGTTATGACTTTAATGATCAATACTTAAAAGGCTTAAATGTATCGTTCCTGAAAGTACAAGGACGTGACTTTGGTAAATGTGGCTGTGCAACTGAGTCTGAAATTGACTATACCTTGCGTTATAAAGTTCCAGAAGGGAAATTCAAAAATTTAGGTTTTACTGCTCAATACGGAAAATTCAAAAAAAGTACAGGAACAAAGCAGGAACAAAGTCGTATCTACTTGACCTACACCCTGCCAATTTTCTAATCCAAAACCGATCAGATTAATTTATTAATAAGTTTATAGAGAAATAAAATGAATCATATTAATTCGAATCGTCGTCAATTCTTAAAGGGTTTGATGGGAGTCGGGTCTTTAGCGTTATTTTCTGGACTGAGTCCAGTAAGCACGTGGGCAAATGCCAAATTTCCGATTAGCCCATTTCAATTAGGTGTTGCCTCAGGTGAACCTTGGCCAGATGGCTTTGTGATTTGGACGCGTGTTGCACCATATCCACTTTCTGTAGATGGTGGGATGCCGAAGGAAGCTGTTGAAGTGGATTGGGATATTGCTACAGATATTGAATTTAAGAAAATTGTGCAAACTGGGAAGGCGCAGGCACATCCTGACTTGCATCACACCGTGCATGTGGAAGTGGCCGGTTTAGCACCGATGACACGCTATTATTATCGATTTAGATTGGCTGGTTATGAAAGTTCTGTAGGTACAGCAAAATCAGCACCTGCCGCGCACCAAATGCCAGAACGAGTTCGAGTCGCTGTAGTGGGCTGTCAGCATTATGAAACAGGTTATTACACGGCTTATGACTACTTGAGCAAAGAAAAAGAGATAGATTTAGTTTTCCACTATGGTGACTATATTTATGAAGGACCAGAGGGTAAAGGCGGGGGACGTGCAATCGGTGACTTGCGTGTGTCTATTCCAGCGCGTCAACATATTGGTCCGGAAATTCAAACTTTACTGCAATATCGTATTCGTTATGCACAGTACCGTGCAGATCCTGATTTGCAAGCTGCACATGCATCTGCACCTTTTGCGATGACTTTTGATGATCATGAAGTGGATAACAACTGGGCTGCAGATATTGAAGAAAAAGGCGAGAAGAAAGACATATTTTTACTGCGCCGCGCAGCAGCGTTTCAAGCATGGTATGAATATATGCCTGTGCGTTTAAAACAGAAGCCGAACGGCCCAGATATCCTTGCTTACCGCACTTTAGATTATGGCAAAATGCTACGGATGAATATTTTGGATACACGCCAGTACCGTTCTCCAATTTTATGCACCAAAGCTCAGTTAGAAGATGGGTTTGATAAAATAGATTACTGCCGTACGGAAAATAGCCGAAATGAGCAGGTTCTTGGTAAAGCACAAGAGCAATGGTTGGCGAAGCAAATGCGCCATGATAAGCGTTGGAATGTCTTGGCACAGCAAATTCAGGTTATGCCTTGGGTACGTTATAACAAATCAGGCAAAGCTTATTTTGGGAAAGATACGTGGAATGGCTATCCATACGCACGCGAGCGCTTGATTGAATCTATCAAAAAAAATGCACCTCATGGTAATACAGTAATTTTATCAGGAGATTTGCATCAATATTTTGCAGCGAATATTCCAAGTGATTTGAATGATTTTAAGAGTCCATCGATTGCAACCGAATTTTTAACTACATCGATAACCTCTACCGGCAATGGTCAACCAATTCGTCCAGGGCAGGAAGATGTGCTGAAGTTAAATCCACACATCAAATTTATCAATGATCAACGCGGTTATCAGACTTTAGACTTTTTTAAAGACTATATGCGTACAGACTTAAAGGTTCTAGACTTTGTTGAAAAACCAGGTGGAAAAATGACGACCGTTGCAAGTTTTGAAGTGGCTTACGGCAAGCCAGAACTGAAGCAGATTGAATCTTAATAAAACGGTATCAAAATACTTCTGCTAAATTAAATAAAGCGCTTAGATGGTTCTAAGCGCTTTATTTTTATATTGGATATGCACATCTATTAAAAACCACTGCCCATGCATGTGATCTACAATCCATGCAATGGGACAAGATGCTGATTTTTTAATCAGATTTTTTGTGTGTGGCAGAAATAAGATGGTTAATTTCAGTTTTGGCTTTAATCATATCGGCTTGGAATTGTGGATCTGCCTGTAGGCGTGAAAATTGCGCTGCTCCCATAATACGGCCAGCATCGACATCACTTTGCCAATGCATATTGCACACGACTCGGCTTTGCCCAAATTCAATACCACGTTTAAGAATTTGACTTTGACGCTCAGGACGTAACTCTGCTAAGACTAATGCATATGTCCAACCGATAGTTGTATGTCCAGAAGGATAGGAAACATATTGATTTTTTTCATTTTCTTCTTCAGGAGTACAAGTGCTGACATTAAAATAGCCATATGGACGTTCACGGCTATATTTCTTTTTTGCAGTTTGAGTAGAGTATCTACTATCAAGTTTAATCTTTCTTAAAATTTCAAATAAAATAGGTGTATTTTTCTCATTAATTTCTAAGCCAAATGCAGATGAAAAAGGTCGCCCTAAATGTGCATTTGAAACATCAGCATCAATTTGTGCTTCCTTCCAGCGAGCCGTATTTTTCAAATATTGAGATTGTTTGAAAATACTTTGATCACGAATAAAATCTGTACTATAGGCTTGTGGAGGAGTAGATAATATTTCAAGACTATTTGGAGCTGAGTCAGGTGTTAGATATGAATCTGCGGCTATGGAGTGTGCGCTTAAGCAAACCCATATTAATGTAGAGATGGCACATGGAGTATAAAATTTTAAGTTTGTCATGATATAGCTAAGTTTTGAATAATTAAAAAAGCGCTCATACCATAAGCAATAATATTGACTCTAAGATGACAAGAATTAATAAGATGAAAATTATCGCAATATAAATAAGATTGAAATGCGGGAAAATCGGAATGAATAAAAAAACCACCCAATCTTTCGAAAGGGTGGTTTAGAACTCGAAACTAAAATTAAGCTTCTTGCTGTTCAGATTGAATTGCCGTTAATGCAATGGTAAACACGATGTCATCGACCAAAGCCCCACGTGACAAGTCATTTACAGGCTTGTTTAAACCTTGCAGCATTGGGCCAACACTGACTACATTTGCAGAACGTTGAACTGCTTTATAGGTTGTATTACCTGTATTTAAGTCCGGGAAAATAAACACATTGGCACGACCAGCCACTTTAGAGTCAGGTGCTTTAGAACGTCCCACACTTTCCACCGATGCAGCATCGTATTGAAGCGGGCCATCAATCAGTAAATCAGGACGGCGTTCTTTGGCAATGCGTGTTGCTTCAGCCACTTTCTCGACATCTGCACCTGCACCAGAAGTACCTGTTGAATACGAAATCATTGCGATACGTGGGTCAATACCAAAAGCTTTCGCTGAATCTGCAGATTGAATCGCAATCTCTGCAAGCTGTTCTGCATTTGGATCTGGATTAATGGCACAGTCACCATATACATAGACTTCATCTGGTAACAGCATGAAGAATACTGAAGAAACCAATGAATAATCAGGTGCAGTCTTAATCAATTGGAATGCAGGACGTACAGTATTCGCCGTAGTATGTACTGCGCCTGAGACTAAGCCATCCACCTGATCGAGTGCAAGCATCATGGTACCTAAAACCACAGTATCTTGTAGCTGTTCACGTGCTTGTAGATCATTGAGTTTACCTTTACGCAGCTCAACCATTTTAGGCACATAGTTTTCACGAATCAGATCTGGATCAATAATTTCCAAATCATGTGGAAGTTCGATATTACGTGCTTTTGCAACTTCAATCACGGCTTCAGGTTTTGCCAATAAAATACAGTGTGCAATGCCACGTGATTGACAAATGGCAGCCGCCTGAATGGTGCGTGGTTCATCACCTTCAGGTAGAACAATTCGTTTTTTCGCAGCAATAGATTTTTGTACTAATTCATGACGGAATGCAGAAGGGGACAAACGGGGTTGATACGAACCATTCAATACTTCAGTAATCCACTCAGCATTGATGTGGCTTGAAACAAAGCGGGTCACTTGTTCTGCACGTTCTACGTCATCGACAGGAATTTCATTGCCTAAATTTGAAAGTTGTTGTGCCGTTTCAAAAGTGCTTAAAGGCGTATGTAAAATCGGTAAGCCTTGCTTAATCGCGGTTTGGCAGAAATCCAAAACTTGTGGGTTCGGTTGATGGTGTTCAGTCAAAACCAAACCGGCAAGTGGAATACCATTGCTACTTGCAAGGCTAGAAGCCAACAACACATCAATACGGTCAGAGGCGCTGATAATCAGTTCACCTGCCACAAATTTGTGAAGTTCATGTTCAATATTAGATGCAACTAAGCTGCTATGTAGTACGCGTCGATGAGCAGCATCGCCTTGGTTGATCCATTCTGATTGAATATGCGTTGCCAAGTCAGACATGCGAGGTACGCTGAGCGTATTACTAAATGGAACGAGACCAATGACAGGTAGCTGTGCAGAACCAATTTGTGGATTACTTTGTTGTAATTCGAGTACAAATTTATTGGTATCACTGATTAAACGCAGATTTGGATCAAGCGTGACAGGAATTTGCGCAGATTCTTCTGGCAAACCACGTGTGCGCATAAACAAAACGCCCGCAGTACGTTCAGATGCTGCACCACCGAATTGGCGTAGAGAACTGTCAATTTTCTCAGCCGTTTTCGTGGCATTTTGAATATCTGCTGTGCTGACAATAATTACTTTAGCATCAAGAGCTTTTGCTAATGTCGCGTTCAGTTCTGAGGCAAAGTTATCTCGGCTGTTTGGAACCAAGCCTTCAACAATAATCAGATCATGCTTTTTTGCAATTTCACGGTGCAAACGAACAGCTTCTTCGAGCAATTCATCACTTTCATCATGACTCAGTTGTTTCACGATGGTGGCATGATGAATGGGTTCTACCGTTTCATTATTAAATAAATGATGATAAAGAGCCGTTGTACGGTCTACAGTATCTGCGACATTTTCCTGTGAAAATGGTTTCAGAAAACCTGCTTTGACCCCTTGGCATTCCAAAGCATAAATTAAACCTAAGCATGCAGATGTTAAACCTACACCTTCCCCAGTTGGCACGAGTAAAATTGTTTTCATACGGTGTCTAAATTAAAGCTAAAAATTAATATTGAAGGCGAAGGGGCTGATGCGATTGCTTATGCAATCGCAGCTTCAGCATCAGACTTTTTTGTAACAGACGCTGTCACCTCGTCTACAACATGCTCAGTTTCTTTGGCAATACGGCCTTCTTCATCGGTTGGAACAACCCAAATTTGTGGGCCAGTACCGTGGTCAATACGACCTTCAGTACCGCGTTTTAAGTTGTCATTTAATTCTTTACTAAGGTTGAAACCAAAGTGCGGTAAGTATGAAACCGTTTTTTCACGAATGTAGGCAGAATTTTCACCAATACCACCGGTAAAGAATAGACCATCAATACGTGGCAGACCACAGCTTAAACCTGCTAAAGATTTAGCTAAACGGTAGCAGAAAACTTCAATGGCAAGTGCGGCATCTTCGTTGCCTTGTTCCGATGCTTCGATCAACGTACGCATGTCATTTGAAAGATCAGACAAACCGAGTAGGCCTGATTGGCTGTTCAGCATCTTGTCGATTTTGTAGATATCCCAACCTAAGTTGCTTGCAAGGAAGCTGTGAATACTTGGGTCGACATCACCACTACGTGTGCCCATCACCACACCTTCAAGAGGTGTTAGACCCATTGACGTATCTACAGATTGACCATTCCAAATCGCACAAGTCGAGCTACCATTGCCTAAGTGAGCAGTTAACCAGCCACCTTGTTTAAAGCTACCTGCCAACATTGAGCCACGCTCAGATACGTAGGCATGGCTAGTACCATGGAAGCCATAACGACGCACGTTATGCTGTGTGTACAAGAATTTTGGTAATGCATAACGGTATGCATGAGACGGCATTGTTTGGTGGAATGCTGTATCAAATACGGCTACTTGCGGAAGTTCAGGGAACAAACGCATGGTTGCTTCGATCCCTACCAAGTGAGCCGGGTTATGCAATGGAGCAAGCGGTGTAGCTTCACGAATACGTTCAATAATTTCTGGTGTTAATAGCTCAGCTTTGGTTAATGTACCGCCGTGAACAACACGGTGACCAATCGCTTGAGGATTATGGTGAGCCAAACGCTCTAAAATAGTTTCGAGGGCTTTTTCATGGTCAGCATGTGGAATAGACAGCTCAAGCGCATCACCACCTGTAGTGACCCCTTTAATACGTGCATCAGCAGAACCTAGGTTCTCGGCTAGACCAAAAATACGATCTTCACGGCGCTCAGAAACTAACGCATATTTGATAGAAGAAGATCCGCAGTTAATTACTAATACTGATGTAGACACGTTTAAATACCCGAATTCTAATTGAAATACTTATCCATAATATTGATCTGATTGCAGTTATATTGATTGATGCAATTTAGATCTGTGATGATGTTTTATCATGGGTTTTTTTATCGTTCTAGATAGACTTTAGGAGATTAGACTTAAGCACTATCGACCCTGAGCACAATAATAATTAAAATTTATCAGTTCATAGTTTTCATTTATTAATAAAATAGTCCTCAAAATTTATACGATTTAAGGGATATACATAGAACATAACATGCGTTCGCTGCGCTGTAATCCTCAAATTGTTGCAAAAAAGCAGGTAAATTAATTTTTTCTTATTCTTCTCAAACATTTAATTGTCAAAAAATCTGTGTTTCAATTCTAGATCCTGTGTGTTTACAGGCTTATATTTCAATATATGAACCCTGGGTCTAATTTTTTTAAATCACCATAAAAAAGCTGCACCTTTACTCAGAAAAGCACAGCTTTCATTATCTTATTAAGTGTTATTGACGAATTTGACCATCACCAAACACAATCCATTTTTGAGAAGTTAGACCTTCAAGACCAACTGGACCACGTGCATGGATTTTATCGGTTGAAATACCAATCTCAGCACCAAGACCATATTCAAAACCATCTGCAAAACGCGTTGAGGCATTAATCATCACTGAACTCGAATCTACACGCGCCAAGAACTGACGAGCCAGACTAAAGTTTTCGGTAATGATTGAGTCGGTATGGTGTGAGCCATATTTGTTGATGTGCTCAATCGCTTCATCTAGGCCTGTAACGACTTTCACTGCCAAAATCGGGCCTAAGTATTCGGTATACCAATCTTCCTCAGTTGCAGGAACAATCGATTCGCCCAAAATGCGCTGCGTTTCAGCACAGCCACGCAGTTCAACTTTTTTCTCCGCATAGAGTTCAGCAATGCGTGGTAAAAATTCCTCAGCGACATTTTCATCGACAAGTAAGGTTTCCATGGCATTACATACGCCATAACGGTGTGTTTTGGCATTGAGCGCAATAGGTAATGCTTTTTGCAAATCAGCCTGAGCTTCCACAAAAACATGGCAGTTACCATCAAGATGTTTGATAACAGGCACACGTGCTTCATTGGTAATACGTTCAATTAAGCTTTTGCCACCACGAGGTACGATCACATCGACATATTCAGGCATAGTAATTAATTGGCCAACCGCAGCACGGTCTGGGGTATTAATGACTTGAACGGCATGTTCAGGCACACCTGCGGCACTTAAGCCATGTTGAATCGCTGCCGCAATTGCTTGGTTAGATTCCAAAGCTTCAGAACCACCACGTAAAATAATCGCGTTACCTGATTTAAGCGCTAAAGATGCGGCTTCAAGGGTGACATTTGGGCGAGATTCGTAAATCATGCCGACAACACCTAGCGGTACGCGCATTTTGCCCAGCTGAATACCTGTCGGACGAAAGGCCATATCGGTGATTTCGCCAATCGGGTCAGTGAGTGCGATTACATCTTTTAGACCTTGGAGCATGCCTTTAAAGCGTGTGGGGGTAAGTTCTAAGCGATCAAGTAGAGCACTATCCAAGTTGTTGTTATGCGCTTTGGTCATATCCACTTGGTTAGCTGCCAAAATTGCAGTTTCACTGTTTTGTAAAGCAGTATAAATTGCTGATAAGGCATTATTTTTAGTCTGGGTAGAAGCCCCTGCGAGCACACGTGATGCTGTGCGTGCTTGCTGTCCTACCGTTTGCATGTATTGTTCAATAGACTCTTGCATAGCGGTTTGATCACTTAGAAATTTCAACTCGATATTAACAGCCTGTGACTGAACAATGAAGCACTTAAGTGCATATTCGACTGTACTTGCTGACTAGAATTAACATTTTGAAATTGTTTTTAGAGCAAAAGTAGATAAGCGGCGGGGATATCAGTTGCTTGTAAAATGAACCTCTGTATAGAATGAAACAATAGCGACATTGAAGTCGTACAAATAACGATTAAAGAGCAGGACGCTAAGTCGAGCAGAGTCTCTAAATGAATTCCTGACAATAAAAATAAGGCAGGAATGGAGGAAAGGAATATGAATTCCATTATCCAAATGGATCCCACCGTACAGGAAAGTACGCATTACAGTTTTTTCGATCTGTATGACAAGCAAAGCTTTAAACAGCCTGCCAGAACGACATGGATTGATGGCTGGAAGGTCGAATATATGGCCATTGCACAACCTGAAACCATTCATCGCACCCCGATTGTTATTATTGGTGGGGCATTTCAAAACTTTAATTCCTACAAATATTGTGTCGAACAACTATTTGCGGCAGGACCTATTATTTTAATTGATTTACCCTCTATGGGCTCAAATCAGCAAATTACCAATGTCGATACTTCGGTGTCGGCAGGGACTTTAGAGTTGGGTGATCTGGCACAGATGTTAGGCGTTTGGTTGGATGTTGTTGGGCTAGAAAAAGTATCCGTGATGGGGATGTCACTAGGTTCAGTGGTGGCTGCAGGACTGGCGGATCAACGTCCTGAATTGATTGACCGCATGATATTGATGGGCGTAATGCAAAAAACGCGCAAGAGCTGGCGCATGTTGCTTGAAGAATCCTTGCATTTGATGAAAGAACAGCGCATGGATGAATTTGGTCAAGCGGTGATTTTGTATTTGGTTAATCATGCGAAACTGGATGTGACGCGGATGTCACCGACAGCGAAGCGTTTGTTCTTTAGACAAATGGCTGAATTCACCAATACCGAACAAGAGCGTTATGACATTAACTGTAATCGTTTGCTGCGTTTGCAAGACGTGCCGATTCCACAGTGTGATGTATTGGTGTCTTGCGGGCAGTACGACAGTTTTACTTTGCCACATGAAAATGCGGGCTTTGCGTTGCAATGTCCGAATATGCAATTTGCCATGATTGCCAATGCGGATCATTTACCGCAGTTGCAACGCCGTAAGGAAACCATGAATTTGTTTGCAACTTATCTACGCGGTGAGTCTATTCAGCAGTTGGAAGGGATCATTCCAATGAGCCGAGAGCAAATGCAAAATATCGAACGCCGTGGCGAAGCGCGGGTGAGTGTACAACAGCCATTCACGCATTTATCTCATCGCCATTCAGACCTTGTGGTTGATACTCAAATTACGGATTTAAATTATTTTGGCGTGTTGTTGAATGTGCAGGCTGAAATGTTGGACTTCATGCATGCATATCCACGGGATTTGGCATTACATCTAGAAGATGAAGAAGGTGAGTTTAAAATTGAATGTCTCATCTTTGACGTTGTAGATACGCAGGTTCGTGCTTTGTTTAAGCATGGTAGTTTTGAGTTGGCGGAGCGTTTATTGCGCTTTGTACAACGCCAAAAAGAAGATGTGTTGATATTAGAAGCTGTAAGTTAAAACATGAACATATAAAAAAACAGCGCTTTAGCGCTGTTTTTTTGTTTTAGCATGGACCATCCAAACCAAATCTCCACAGTGCTGCTCTGCATCGTGAAAAGGAATCACTTGTTCTTGCTGCTGTTGTAGAAAGTATAAGGCCGGCTGAACGACTTTTACTTCTTCAAATCCTGTATGGGTGAAAAACTGCTGTAATTCAGCAGGGGATTGAAAATGAAAAGTAAAAGCGCTGCGTGACATAACTTTGAGTAATTTACTACTGGCCCAAATAAAGCGTGCTAAACGGTTCTTGACGGGTTCTGGATAGATGTCGGTCAGATAATGTAATTCCTGAAACGAGGCGCCATATTCGGTGATCCCTTGCAATAACTTATTCAGTAGGGTTTGATCAAAATAATTAATCAGACCTTCGCTAATCACCACCAAAGGACGTTCAGGGTCAAAACTCTGAAAAATACGTTCAAAATCTTGAGTAAAAATGTCACCAGTTAAGACCTCAGGGGCATGCGGGTCAATTTGTTTGAGTGCTTGTGTTTTGATTTTTGCCATATCCGGCAAGTCGAGTTCACGATAGTCAATTTCAGGATGCTTGGTGCGAAAATTCCAACCGCGCGGGGAGAGGCCACAGGCAATTTCGAGTACTTGTAGCTGAGGGTGTTGGGTAATGAATTGATCTAAATGTTGATCGATCATGGCATGGCGCTGTTTAAGCGTCGAACGCATGCTACCGCCCACATTCTTTTCTGCCCAGCTTTCTAAAGGATGGACTAAACGTGCTAAAAATTTGCCTTTACGTGTGGCAAAAACGGGATGCGAAATCCCCATGCTGTACCAAATATAGCCGGTGTAATGTGCAGTAAAGGAAATGTGTCGATGTTCCGATAAACTTTGTGTCATGTCGTCCTGACCTAATGTTGTTTTTATTGGCAATTTTTGTATAGCGCCGAAGCACTTATTTTGTCTTCATCATAAATCAAAAAGGAGCACCTTGTCGTGCTCCATTTTCTAGAATTTTGAAAGTCTTGGATTAGCAATATTGATTTTTAAAATCCACAATACGGTTACGCACGTTTTGCCAGTCCGCTCCGAGTTCAATGCTTTGTCCAATCTCAATTTGTGGGATTTTACCGCGCATACGTTCTAGGCGTTCTTGATTTGGGAGAGCCAAGTTTTGAATGCCATCCAGCGCAATGCATGCAGATTCACGGTTATTACATACAAGGCCCATATCACAACCTGCATTTAATGCTGCTTGGATACGAGCATCTGCGCCGCCAGCGACACAAGCGGCTTGCATGCTTAAATCATCGGAGAATAAAACGCCATCAAATTGGAGCTCTTGACGTAAGACTTTCTGAATCCAATACGGTGAAAATCCAGCAGGATTAAGATCAATATTTTCATAAATCACATGCGCAGGCATTAAGGCATCAAGCTGTGGTTGCAGTTGAATAAAGCTTTGCATGTCTTTTTGATAGATTTCTTCATAACTACGATGGTCAATGGCAGCAGCAACATGTGAGTCTGCTTTCACCGAGCCATGGCCTGGGAAATGCTTACCTGTAGATGCCATCCCCGCACGTTTCATACCTTTTAAGAAAGCACTTGCCAGTGGAATGATGTCTTGCATATTTTTGGCAAAACCACGGTCACCAATCACATCACTGACATCATTTAGGTCCAGCACTGGTGCAAAACTAAAATCGATGCCGACCGCAAGGACTTCAGCTGCCATCAACCAGCCACATTGTTCAGCCAGTTCAACAGCTTTTTCAGGTTCAGTTAAGTAAAGTTCTCCAAACTTACCCATAGCTGGTAAGAGTGTGAAGCCTTGTTTTAATCGTTGTACACGACCACCTTCCTGATCGACGGCAATTAAAATATCAGGACGGATTTGACGCATATGGTCGGTTAGGGCACGAACTTGTTCAGGAGATTCAATGTTGCGACCAAATAAAATCATGCCGCCAACTTGTGGTGCCTGTAATAGTTCAATATCTTCTTGGGTAAGTTCTGTGCCAGCAATGTCGAGCATTAATGCGCCAATCATATTCGGTGTCCGTGTTGGAATTTTTAAGGAAAAACAATACCTGAATTCTGCAATGATTTGCTACACTTTGTCAGCAGAGAATATGATAAAACTACACGACATAAACATATTAAGTTGTTTAAGATTTTGAATCTATTCAATTCAGGTCGAAAACCAACACGGTAATATTGGTCTTAATACCAAGGAAGTACAAATTATTTATGAAACTTCAAACATTAGCTTGTGCCGTTGCGATTGCGACAGGTGGATTCTTTTTCACTCATGTGGTGAATGACGCAATTGCTGCCAATAATACAGAAGCAGTGAGCGCGGGTACTATTCAGCCCACACAAGAGCAAGCCTTGGTCTCACGTCAGCTTGCAACATTGGTAGACCGTCAACACTATTTAAATCAGCGTTTAGATGCCAATACATCTAACCGTATTTTAGATTTTTATATTGATAGTTTAGATGCTGAACATACGTTGTTCTTGGCATCGGATATTGAAAATTATAAAAAACGTTATGGTTCAACTTTTGGTGCAAATCTCAAAGCGGGCAATTTAACAGGGCCGTATGCGATTCATGCGCAATATCGTGAGCGCTTAAAACAGTTCTACACCTATATGTTGGAAGAGCTGAAAAAGCCACAGAATTTAAATCAACCGAATAACTACATCGAAACCGATCGTGAAAAAGCGCCATTCTTTAAATCGACAGAAGAACAGCGTGCGCATTGGAATAAAATGTTGGTCTCTCAGCTGATCAATTTAACCATCAGCAAAGAAGAAGAGAAAGCCAAACAAAAAGCGTTGAAAGATGACCCAACACTGGCAAATGGTCAAGACTTAACAGGTCCTGAAGACTTAACACCTGTACAGACTTTAACCAAGCGTTATACGCGTCAGTTAGAGCGGATTAGTCGTTTAAAAAGCGATGATGTGCTTGACAAAACTCTGAATGCCATGATGCTGACGTATGATCCGCACAGTAATTACTTTCCACCTGTAGATGCGATGGAATTGAACCGTCAAACCACGCTGCAATTGGAAGGGATTGGGGTGTCGATTCGTCCTGAACGTGGCAACGAAGACTACACTAAAATTGAAACGATTGTAGAAGGTGGTCCAGCCAGCAAATCAGGACAAGTCAAGTCAGGTGATCGCATTGTTGGTGTTGCACAAGATGGCGACAAAATGGTGGATGTGATCGGTTGGCCGAGCAATGAAATTGTCGGACTGATTCGTGGTAAACGTGGCACCAAAGTGACTCTACGTTTATTGGGTGCTGGTGCGTCCATGAATCAAGCGCGAAATGTCACAATTGTACGTGATGTGATTCAAGAAGAAGATGCAGGCGTGCGTTCACGTACCGTTGAAATTGAGCGTGATGGCAAAAAGCATAAGTTCGGTGTAATTGAAATTCCATCGTTTTACTTGAACTATCGTGCCCGTCGTGCAGGTACAGAATACCGCTCTGTGTCAGAAGATACCAATAAAGCCTTAAAAACTTTAGATGCGCAAAATGTTGAAGGCATCATCATTGACTTACGTAACAACCCTGGTGGCTCACTTGAAGAAGTGGCACGTATGCTTGGTCAAGTGATTAAATCAGGTCCAGTGGTGCAAATCCGTGATGGCAATGGCAATGTCAGCGTGTTTGAAGATGATGATGGGGGCGCGCAAACTTATGCAGGTCCATTGGCAGTATTGATTAACTTGGCTTCGGCGTCTGCGAGTGAAATTTATTCTGCTGCGATTCAAGACTATGAACGTGGTGTGGTGATTGGTAGCACCACAACGGGTAAAGGAACAGCGCAGGTACAACTTGACTCTTTAGCCTATGGTCAAGCAACCTTAACGCAACGTAAATTTTACCGCGTGACTGGCGGCAGTACCCAAAATAAAGGGGTCGTGCCTGATATTAAGTTGGTTGATATTTACAATGAAGAGTTTGGTGAACGTAAAGCGAAAAATGCTTTACAGTGGGATACCATTCCTACAGCACCGTTTAAACGTGAAGGCTCGATCCAAGCCTATGTTCCCGATTTGATTAAGTCATCTCAGCAACGTGTCAGCATTGATCCGCAATTTAAATATTTAGAGCAACGTACTGCGATTGCGAAAAAGACAGAAGAGCAAAAGCGTGTGGTGCTTGACTTAGCGAAGCGTAAAGCCGAGCTGTTGGCACTAGAGCAAAAGTCTTTGGATGCTGAAAATCAGCGTCGTAAAGTGGTGGGTCAAAAACCTTATGCCAACTGGGAAAGCTACCAAGCGTCTATGGATGCATTGGTGGAGGCACGTGCAAAAATGAAGGCAAACCAACGTCCAGCACTGCCTGAAGAAGAAGTCTTTGTGACGGAAGCAGCAAACGTGCTAATGGACTATGCCAAATTACAAGGCAAAACGCATACAACAACAGCCAAAAAGTAAGTAATTCATCCATAAATAACATTGAGATGATTGCTTGAGTTTTTGACAGAAAAGATGAATTTATCCATTGAGAAATAGCGAGCTACGGCTCGCTATTTTTTTGTGAGTAGGGCGGTGTTCGATTTAAATCTAGAAAGCAATCTATAAATGATTCTAACTTATTCATTTTATTATGATTAGACACTGTTCTAAAATAATAAACACCTGATGCAATTTTTATCAAAAGTTTAAATTTTAGTGAACTTCATCAAGCTTTATTTTTTTAAATTAATCAGTTGCTTAAAATCTTGAAAGAAAGACTTGACCATTACCGTAGACTAATAGATTCTAAGAGAAAATAAGTAAGTAATTGAAAATGTAACAAGTTAAAGGGAAGAGATAGATTGGGTAATTCGGTTAAAGAAAGTGCCACGATAACCTAAGCGGAACGCTTGATATGACCCATATTCATTATGATTACAATCTGGTCGTTGGTTCAATCGTAGTTGCATTATTAAGTTGTTACTTAGCTGTTTCACTCGAACAAATGTTGTTCCGTGGAACACGACCAAGATATGAAAATGTCATTTTATTATTCAGCGGTGCAATTTTAGGTGCTGCGATTTGGTGCATGCATTTTGTAGGCATGATGGCCAGCCATTTACCTTCAAATCATAGTTTTGATACCAGTCTTACTCTGACATCCTATTTTATTGCCTTTGTCGCGTCCACTTTTGCCGTGTGGTTAACCACACGACTGACGCTACCATTTCCTCGTTTAATTTTAGGCTCAGTTTTAATGGGGCTAGGCATTTCCGGAATGCATTACACGGGGATGCTGAGTTTAGACGTTCAGGGTTATGAGCAACGATACGAACCTTTCATTGTTATCTGTTCAATTTTAGTTGCGATCTGTGGCTCGTGTTTGGCATTTTGGCTAACGTTTAAAAATAAATACTCGCCAAAACGTAACATCATGAATGCCTTTGTTGCGGTCATGCTGACTTTTAGCATTGTCGCTATGCATTATATTGGTATGGCAGCTGTTGATTTTGTACCGCTAAACTCGATGGATGTATTGGTTGCAGCTCAAATTAACCATAATTTATTGCTATTTATTGTCTTATTTGTCACCAGTTTATTGTTGATGGCGGCCTTTAGCGTTGCAGTACTTGAGCAACGTTTAGAACATCGCAGTTTGCAGTTGATGCGCGCAAATCGAGAACTAGCCAATCAAGCTGTACAGGACAATTTGACCCGTTTACCTAATCGACTATTTTTGGCTGAATATGCACATTTTCTATTTACAGAGCATCGCTTAAGACAAGATAAAATTGCTTTTATTTATATTGATATCGACCGTTTTAAAGCGGTCAATGATGTGTTTGGACACCATGTGGGTGATCAACTACTGATTCAAATTGCTACGCGTATTCACCGTTTAATTAATGATAAAGCCAAATTGCTACGAATCGGTGGCGATGAATTTCTGATTGTACTTGAGTCGGCAAGCAATGACTCTGCCACAGCAATGTCTGAAAAAATATTGGAATTGATGCAAGAAAGCTTTTTGATTGCAGGTAAGGAAATCAATATTTCAGGTAGTATTGGTATTGCGATGTACCCAGAACATGGTGCGAACTTACAAGATCTGCTGATCAATGCAGACACTGCAATGCTGAGTTCGAAGTATCAGGGGCGTAATACCTATTCATTTTTTAATTATACTGCCGACCAATTTGAAGAAAAAAGTCAGACGAAACTGATCAATGATTTATATAAAGCGGTAGAAGAACAGCAATTTATTTTATTTTATCAGCCAAAATTTAATGCCGTTGATCGTGAAATTTGTGGGGTTGAGGCCTTAATTCGTTGGAATCATCCAACTCTAGGTATGTTGACGCCAAATAAGTTTATCAATGGTGCAGAAAAAACTGGACTGATTATTGCCATGGGCTATTGGGCGCTTGAAGAAGCCTGTAAGCAAATTCAGCACTGGGAAAAGCTGAATATGCCGTTGTATCCTATTGCGGTCAATTTATCAGCGATTCAGTTTGAACATAAACACTTATTTAGTACTTTAGAGTCACTTTTTGCACGGTATGAAATTAACCCGTCACATTTAATTATTGAAATTACCGAGTCAACTGCGATGCATCATATCGATGCCAGTATTGTAACTTTTGAACATTTGAGAAAGATGGGAATTAAAGTTGCGATTGATGACTTTGGTACGGGACATTCAAGTTTCTTGTATTTAAAAGAACTGCCTGTAGATGAGCTGAAAATTGACCGTGAGTTTATCCGCAATTTGAGCGTCGGTTCTAAAGAAGAAATTATTTTAGAAAGTATTATTCACTTGGCAATTCGACTGGGTTTAACGGTCACTGCAGAAGGTGTAGAGACAGAACAACAAGCAGAAATTTTAAAACGTTTAGGTTGCCAACAGTTGCAGGGATATTTGTTAGGAATGCCGATGCCAGTGGCACAGCTTGAAGAAAGCATGAAAATGAAAGTTGAATAAAGTCATTTGTAGTCTGATCGCATTGCCAATGTGTACAGAAAAAAAGAAAATGAAATGTGCTATATCGTCGATAAAAACAGGTCGTCATCCAATGTAAAACATCAAGACACACCACGCTAAGATTTTGACTCAACCCGATGTGGTTGATTATTTTTAATGGTCAATCTGATACAATATCGCCAATTTTCCATATTGATCAGATCTGATCTTTTGCACTGCGAGTTTTGCAGTAGGTGTCTTTCATGAGTTTTAAAGAAGAATTAGCGACACAGGTCGCTCAGCGACGTACTTTCGCTATTATTTCCCACCCCGATGCCGGTAAAACCACAATGACAGAAAAACTGTTGTTATGGGGACAGGCGATTCAGGTTGCAGGTATGGTAAAAAGCCGTAAATCTGATCGTGCGGCAACGTCTGACTGGATGGAAATGGAAAAAGAACGTGGTATTTCGATCACCACTTCTGTTATGCAGTTCCCGTTTAAAGACAAGATGATTAACTTGCTCGACACCCCAGGGCATGAAGACTTTTCTGAAGATACCTACCGTACATTAACCGCTGTTGACTCTGCGCTCATGGTGATTGATGGTGCAAAAGGTGTCGAAGATCGTACGATCAAATTGATGGAAGTGTGTCGTATGCGCGACACGCCGATTATTTCATTCGTCAACAAAATGGACCGTGAAATTCGTGAGCCATTAGAACTGCTTGATGAAATCGAAAACGTTTTAAAAATTAAATGTGTTCCGATTACTTGGCCACTGGGCACAGGTCGTGACTTTGCCGGTGTATTTAACCTACTCGAAGAAAAATTCTACGTTTATAAGGCAGGTTTCGGTTCAACAATTACGGATATTGAAGTCCGTGATGGCTATGACTATGCAGATTTGCGTGAAAAAGTCGGTGATCTCGCTTGGGCTGCATTTGAAGAATCATTGGAATTGGTTCAAATGGCCAATGAACCTTTAGACCGTGATGAATTTTTGGCAGGCCGTCAAACGCCAGTCTTGTTTGGTACGGCACTCGGTAACTTTGGTGTGGACCATGTTTTGGATGCATTTAGTCAATATGCGCCTGAACCTAAAGCACATCCAACTCAAGACCGTAAAGTTGAAGCGACTGAAGAAGGCTTCACTGGTTTCGTCTTTAAAATTCAAGCCAATATGGATCCAAAACACCGTGACCGTATTGCATTCATGCGTATCTGTTCAGGTAAGTATGAAAAAGGCTTAAAAATGAAACATGTGCGTCTAGGTAAAGATGTGCGTATTAGTGATGCTTTAACGTTCCTTGCTGGTGACCGTCAGCACCTTGAAGAAGCATGGCCGGGCGACATTATCGGTTTGCATAACCATGGTACGATTCAGATCGGCGATACCTTCACTTCGGGTGAAGATTTACACTTTACCGGTATTCCTCACTTCGCCCCTGAAATGTTCCGTCGCGTGCGTTTAAAAGATCCGTTGAAGTCAAAACAGCTGCAAAAAGGCTTAAAAGAACTTTCAGAAGAAGGTGCAACTCAGGTCTTTATGCCGCAAAACAGTAACGATTTAATCGTGGGTGCTGTGGGTGTACTTCAGTTTGAAGTTGTGGCTTATCGTCTGAAAGAAGAATACAAAGTTGATTGTATTTATGAGCCTGTAAGTATCAATACCGTACGTTGGGTATCGTGTGATGACGAGAAAAAATTCAACGAATTTAAGAAAAAAGCACACGACCAATTGTCTGTCGATGGCGGTGGTCATTTAACTTATCTTGCACCAAGTCGTGTGAATTTACAGTTAATGCAAGAACGTTATCCGGATATCGTGTTCAGCAATACACGTGAACACTAAGTTGTTCTTTTACAGAAATAAAACAGCTTCTTCGTGAAGCTGTTTTATTTTGTGGTAGAGTTTTTAAATCCATACATTACGCAATCATTTGGTCGTTTAGGACATCATGAAAATATTCAAGGATGCTACAGTTTTTGCACTTTTGGGGAGTGTTTTGCTGCTCAGTGCATGTGATTCAGGAAAAGAAAACAAAGCGACAAAGCCGGCCGATGATGGCGCTTCTGAAGCGGTCGTGATCAATCCAGATGTTTTGCCCTATTTAAATATTCGAGAGCAAGCCGCAAAAATTGCCAAACCGTTTTGTGAAAATAAAAGTTGTATTGATTTAGAGATACAAACCATTCAGACCGTAGATACGTGGTTGAATGGTTGGATTGAAAAAAATCAGGCCAGCGTCGTACAAGATCAGATTGCATTAAAGCAAAATATGAATCTCCAACAAGCCGTCGATGCGTATGTGAAAAAATCAGATGCTTGGCAGGCAGAGTTTAAAACCAATAAAGCCTATGAATTGGCCATGTACACACGAGTTCCTTATCAACGTAATCAATATGTGTTGCTGCAAATCGGTGTTGATACCAAACAGGAAAATATCACGGTCAAAGAGCGGTATTATTTTTTTGTGGCAGACCGCCGTGCGAAAAAGAATCTTAAACCTTTAGATATTATTGATGCAAAGCAACAGCAAAATATGGATGCTATTGTGCAGCAAGCCTATAGCAAATGGTTAGATGAACAAGAGGTAGATGTCAAAAAATCGGCACCGAAAAAACTCTATTGGGGCCAAGCAGATTGGTTCTTTGATCAAGAAGGTATCGGTTTGCATTATCGTACAGATGAAATTGTCAAAGATAGTAAACAACTGGATATTTATCTCAGCAAAGCGCAAACACAACAAGTATTGAAAGCTGACGTTTATCAGCATATGTTCTAATCAACGAAAGTATTTAATTTGATAAGATATTTACCAAAATAAATATCAATTATTCAAAATGAAAGGTTGAAGCAATGGTGCAAAAAAATAAAATTTGGGCAAGCTCAATATTGGCAGTTTCTGTTGCATTCACGGCGTGTCAGCCACAACAAGCTGAACCTGAAAAAAAGCCAGATCAAGCAAAAACTGAACAGCCAGATTTGAGTGCAAAACTGATTGGTGATGCGGAAAAATTACAACTGAATTTACCTGAATGTGATGGCGGGGTCTGTCCTGAAATTTCAGTTGAACGCTTAAACAGTAATCAAGCCTTTATTGATGACTTTATTGATGCGGAAATTCTAAAACAGTTAGGTGAAATTCTATCTGTATCGCCTTTAGAAGATAAAACGCTGAGTACTGATGCTCCCGCTGCAAGTGAAGTTCCTGCAGCGTCTGAAGCAAAATCTGCTTTGGCAAAGGTTGAAACGCCCAAATTAAAATTGGAAAAAGCCACGCAGCCTTACATGCAAGCGTTCTTAAATTTAGATAAAGAATTGAAATCTTTAAGTGCCAATCAGCAAATCAGTTTGATGATTAAACCTAAAATATTAAATGCTGAAAAACCCTTGGCAACAGTGGTTTTAAATACCAGTTCATATTTAGGTGGAGCGCATGGTTCTTCTGCACAGCAATATTATAACTTCGATTTAAGCACTCAAAAATTGGTGCAGCTCAACGACATATTATTGCCAAATCAACGTGCTGAGCTTGAAAAGCGGGGCTATGAAGTCTTTAAAACTTGGGTGAAAGATGCCAAGTTGGCAGACAATATTCAAGAATACGAACAGATTTGGAAATTTAAACTGTCTGATAATTTTTATCTGAGTCAGCAAGGTTTAATTTTGCAATATGCCGAATATGAAATTGGGCCGTATGTGGTGGGTTTACCACGTTTGACCATTCCGTATGATCAATTGCAAAGTGTATTGAAAAAGCAATATCTACCTCCAGTTGAAGCTGTTGAAGCCTCAGCCGCAAAAGCAAATTAATTAGTTCAATGACTTACTCACTGTTTGATACGCATACGCATTTTGATGTTCCCGATTTTGACGCTGATCGGGAACAGTTGGCGTATGCTGCCAAACAGGCGGGTGTCGATGCGTTGGTATTGATTGGTTTTGTACAGTCACGTTTTCAAGATTTGCTGCATACCCAAGAGTTTTTAGATCGTTTATCCAATGTTCCAACAAGCTATTTAGCTCCCGGCTTACATCCGTTTTATATTGAGCAACATCGTACAGAACATTTGTTGGATGTGGAGCAGATGCTAAAGCAGCATGATTGTGTTGCTGTCGGTGAAATAGGTTTAGATACCTTTTTGAAACAGCATAAACAGCCTGAACTTTTTCAAAAGCAGCAGCAGTATTTTTCCGCACAACTTGAGTTAGCACAGCAGTTTGATAAACCTATTTTGCTGCATATTCGTAAATCCCATGCGGAGGTGCTTTCGATGTTGAAAAAGCATCAATTTAAGCTCGGTGGTATTGCACATGCATTTAGTGGTGGTGTTGAAGAAGCGAAGGCATTTACCAAGCTAGGTTTTAAAATTGGTATAACAGGGCAAATCACCAATCCCAATGCAAAAAAATTACATCAAGTGGTTCAGACTTTGGGTGTAGATCATTTGGTCTTAGAAACTGACTGTCCCGATATGACACCCTTATGTTGTCAGCATTCGACGGAAGGGCGTACCCGTAATACGCCTGTTAATTTACCCTATGTATTGCAGGGGCTAGCTCAGAGCTTAAACCGTACTGAGTCTGAGATTGCACAGATCTTATGGAAAAATTCATTACAGGCATTGCATCTGGACGCTTAAGCGGCAACAAATATGACGCCGCTTGATTGAATCTGGCTTTTATTCGCATCGTGCATGCAATGATGGTTTTCTAAAAAAAGGCGCATTATGCAATTTCTAAAATGCTTTAGACTTGGCATTATGCTGTTAAATTATTTTGAGTGAGTTTCACATGGCACAAGGACTATTGGCTGGCAAACGCTTTTTAATCGCGGGTATTGCAAGTAAGTTATCAATCGCATTTGGTATTGCGCAAGCTTTACATCGCGAAGGTGCAGAACTGGCTTTTACTTATCCAAACGAAAAATTAAAAAAACGTGTAGATGATTTTGCTGAACAATTTGGTTCAACTTTAGTTTTCCCATGTGATGTAGCAGTGGACGCTGAAATTGATACCGCTTTTGCTGAACTTGCTAAACATTGGGATGGTCTAGATGGTGTTGTGCATTCAATTGGTTTTGCACCGGCACATACTTTAGATGGCGATTTCACTGATATTACCGACCGTGAAGGTTTTAAAATTGCTCACGACATCAGCGCATATAGCTTTATTGCGATGGCTCGTGCGGCAAAACCTTTATTGGCTGCACGTCAAGGTTGCTTATTGACGCTGACTTACCAAGGTTCTGAACGCGTAATGCCAAACTATAACGTTATGGGTATGGCAAAAGCGTCACTAGAAGCAGGCGTACGTTATTTGGCAACAAGTCTTGGCGCTGAAGGTATTCGTGTAAATGCGATTTCAGCAGGTCCGATTCGTACCTTAGCGGCTTCAGGGATTAAATCTTTCCGTAAAATGTTAGATCTAAATGAAAAAGTTGCACCGCTTAAACGCAATGTAACTATTGAAGATGTCGGTAATGCAGCATTGTTCCTTTGCTCGCCTTGGGCAAATGGTATTACAGGTGAAATTTTGTATGTTGATGCTGGCTTTAATACTGTAGGTATGAGCGCTGATCTAATGGCAGATGCTGAGTAATTCTCTTTAAGTTCCCTCTCCCTTTGGGAGAGGGCTAGGGTGAGGGAATAAAAACCTCTCCCCTTGGAAACAGTGTTTCTCATCTCCTGGAAGGAGAGGGAATAAATAAAGCATAAAAAAGACCGCAAAAGCGGTCTTTTTTAGATTTGAAGATAAGCGATTAAGCTTGGCCTTCAGCAGCAGTTTGCGCACGTTGCAAATTCGCTTCGAATTCAGCATCGAAGTTAATTGGTGTAAGCAATAATTGTGGGAAGCTGCCTTTAGTAACCATATCGTTCACAGCTTCACGTAGGAATGGGAACAAGATATTTGGGCAGTAAGCACCAAGAATGTAAGGAAGACGTTCTTCTTCAACGCTATCGATTAGGAAGATACCTGCTTGAGTAACGTCAACGATAAATGCAGTGTCACCCGCATTGTTCGCTTGAACGACAACTTTCAGTGAAACTTCGAAGTGTGTTGGATCAACTTTTTCTGCAGAAGAAGAAAGGTTGATATTTAGTTCAGGCTGCCATTCTTTAGTAAATACTTGAGCCCCAGGTACTTCGAAAGAAATATCTTTAGTATAAATACGCTCTAATGCCAATTGTGGTTGAGCTTGTTGTTCTTCACTCATTGTTTATTCCTTAATATGAGGTGACGATTTATGTTTAAAATTAAGATAGCATGCCGTCGAGTTTGCCTTCACGCTCTAAAGCATAAAGTTGGTCAAAACCGCCAATAAACTGATCATTAATAAAAATTTGAGGAACGGTACGGTGGTTGGTGCGTTGCATCAATTCAACACGTACTTCAGGCGCTTCATTTGATAAATTAATTTCTTTATAAGCCACGCCTTTACGCTCTAGGAGCTGTTTTGCACGAATGCAGTAAGGACATACAGTTGTTGAATAAATCGTAACTTCAGCCATGTTAATCTCCTAAGAAGCGCTTATTTGCTTTTAACTAGAGGTAAGCCTTGAGCTTTCCAGTTGCTAATGCCGCCGTCTAAACGGTATGCATCTGCATGACCGACTTGTTGCAATGCAGAACCTGCCACTTGACCAAGGTTACATACAAAAACCAACGGGCGATCAGAAGTTTTTAACTCTTCAATGTGTTTTGTAATTTGGCTATATGGAATATTACGGCTACCGCTAATATGACCTTCGCGGAAGTCTTTCGCATCACGTAAATCAATCAATTGAGCATTTTTAGCTTTAACTAAAATCCCTAAAGATTGAGGTGAAATTTTGCGACCATTACGCTGGCCTTCAAGAATAAAGAACAGCACGACTAATACAGCCAGCGTTCCAAATAAGAAGGGGTGATTCCCCATAAATTCGAACCAACGTTCCACAATTCACCTAACTACAATTTTAAATTGCCAAGAGTATAGCCCATAAATATGGTGATCAAAATCACCCCTTCAAGGGTATGAACAGAATAAAAATTAATTTTTTTGCTGCGCTTCCGTGATTTCGTCGATCAGACGTAAATAACTGTCTAATCGGCGCGGCAAAATTTCGCCATTTTGAGCCGCCATTCTAAGCGCACATTGCTTTTCATGTTTATGCGTACAGTTACGGAACTGACAATAACCCAAATGTGATTCGATCTCAGGGAAACCTTGCTGAACTTTTTCCAATTCTAGGTGCCATAAACCAAATTCACGGATTCCTGGTGAATCAATCAATGCAGAACCTTCACCAAACGCAATTAAGCGCGTAGACGTGGTGGTGTGCTGACCGAGCGCGGAGTTTTCCGAAATAATATTGGTTTTTTGCGCAGCATCCGGAACAATGGCATTAATTAAAGTGCTCTTACCAACCCCAGACTGACCTACAAATGCGACAGTTTCACCAGAAAGTCGAGCAGAAAGTGTGCTTAAGTCACCATCGCATTGGGTTTGCATGACCTCATAGCCCAAGTCACGATATTCTTGTAATAGCGTTAAGATCGGATCGTTGTCTTTAAGCAAGTCGGATTTATTTAAGACTAATAATGCTGGAATATCGGCATCTGCACAGGCCACCAAATAGCGGTCAATCAGGCCAGGTGCTGGCTCAGGAAGCGGTGCAAATACAATCACAATCAGGCTGACATTGGCTGCGACAGGTTTCACTTTGTGATAACGGTCAGGGCGTGTCAGTAAAGATTGGCGTGGATGAATCGCGGTAATAATCCCTAAACCTGTGATCGGGTCAGCTTGCCATTTGACACGGTCACCCGTCACCAATAATTCGAGATTGGTACGGGTATGGCAGCGCCAAACACTGCCTAATTCGATGGGTTTCCAATGGGGTTCAGGTTCACCTGCTTGCACAATGGGTTTTTCAGGATGTTGGTCGGGTGTAGACAGCGCTTGAACTTCAAGTTGACGACCATAATGTTGGACGACCAAGCCTTCCAAATCTGCAGAAGTATCGATTTCTTCCTGACGAGATTTATGTTGCTTCTGAATGCGACGTTGCTGCTGTTCAGTCAGTCGGCGCTTACGAATTAAAGCCATTCATATCCTAAAAAACCGTGAAAACTAGATGGCAAAAATAGCATGAAAGCAGGGTCTATTTACAGCGCAAGCCCAATAAATTTGCTACTATGTTCATTTTTACAGCCTAATAAGATTGCACATTTATGAGCAGCACACCTGATACACGCCTGATTTGGATTGACCTTGAAATGACAGGTCTAGATACAGATAACGACCAGATTATTGAAGTTGCAACAATTGTGACGGATGATAATTTAAATATTCTGGCGGAAGGGCCTGTGCTTGCGGTACATCAGTCTGACCGTGTGCTCAATGCAATGGATGAATGGAATACTCGCCAACATGGTCAATCGGGTCTGATCGAACGTGTACGTCGTAGTAAATTGACAGCACAAGATGCTGAACAGCAAACTTTAGAATTTTTGAAAAAATGGGTGAATCCAAAATCATCACCAATGTGTGGTAACTCAATTTGCCAAGATCGTCGTTTCTTGCATCGTTTAATGCCTGAAATGGAACAATACTTCCACTACCGTAATCTCGATGTATCATCAGTGAAAGAATTGGCGAAACGCTGGCGCCCAGAGATCATGGGGGGCTTGAAGAAAAATGCCTCGCATTTAGCAATGGATGATATCCGTGACTCGATTGCAGAGCTCAAATACTACCGTGAATATTTCTTTATTATGAATAAAGACTAAGGTTGTAAGATCGAAAAAGAGGCGAAAGCCTCTTTTTTTTATCCAAGATATTTTCTCTATCGTTGATAGATGTTGGCTTGATGAATCTCGAGAAAACTTGCAGGCTGAGCCAAATCAGTGAAGCCAAATTGACGATATAAACCATGTGCATCCGCCGTTGCAAGTAACATGCGTCTTAGATCTGCGGCGCCACATTTTTCAAATAAAGTACTCACAATTAATTTTGAATAGCCTTTGCCTCGATGTTCATCGGCGACATAAATATCGGCTAAATAAGCAAAAGTTGCATAATCCGTAATAGCACGACCAAAACCGATGAGTTCATCATCGAGAAGTAAGGCCACGGCCAAAGAGTTTTCAATCGCTTTTTTCACCACATGTTTTGGAATATCTTTTGACCAATAGGTATGGCTTAAAAAGCGATGCACGGTGTCTAAATCCATTTTATTTTTGTCATCGGTAATTTTTAAATTATTTGGCAGAGGATGGATGTCCATGGCAATACACACTTGAGTTTTTGATCTATGGTTATACTTTTTAAAGCAGACCTCCGTTTGCTGTAAATGTTTATTTTGATGGATTTAGACCTGATGCAGATTCAGCTCTATTACGCTGTCTGCTGAATTGCGTTTTATCAAAGAAAAAAAGCAGTGAGTTTGCTAAAATGGCGGCTGATTTAACTCTGCCTCCAAACCTATGACTGAACTGCTCCAAGATGATGAATATGACCGCCGTTTTGCTGGCGTAGCCAAAATATATAGTGATGAAAGTTTTCATCATTATGAAAAAAGTCATGTCATGGTGATTGGGATTGGTGGTGTAGGCTCATGGGCGGTCGAAGCTTTAGCGCGTACTGGTATTGGTGAGCTGACCTTGGTCGATATGGATGTGGTTGCTGCATCGAATATTAATCGACAATTGCCTGCCATGAGCACGACATTGGGACATGAAAAAATTGAAGTGATGGCAGAGCGATGCCGTGCGATCAATCCCCGAATCAAAATAAATTTGATTGATGATTATCTCACACCCGAAAATGTCAAAGAAATTTTGGCAGGTGCTCCTGACCTAATTTTAGATTGTATTGATGATGTGAAGGCCAAATTTGCCTTAATGCTACATTGCCGTTTTAATAAAATTCCGTTGATCGTTTCCGGTGGAGCAGGGGGTAAACTTGATCCGCTGAAAATCCGAGTCGCAGATTTATCAAGAACAGAGCAAGACCCGATGTTAGCCAAATTGCGCACACAATTACGCGGCAAAGGCATTTGTAAAAAGCCGAAAGAAAAGTTTGGGATTACCTGTGTTTATTCGATTGATAATCCATTTTCCAGTGCTGATGTTTGTCCAAGTGCGGGCTTACGTTGTGGTGGATATGGTTCAGCAGTAGTGGTGACGTCCAGCTTTGCGATGGTGGCTGTGTCAGAGGTGCTCAAAAAACTTGATGCAAAACGAGCAAAAGCATGACAGCTATCTCATTTTGAAAAAAATAAAGCACCGAATTCGGTGCTTTTTTTGTATATAGAATTAAAATCAGACACAATGTTGGAATAATTAAAATATTGATTTTTTTTGGGGCGAGTATGTGGTTTTTACTGATACTAATTTTGGGGATGGGAGCACTTGCGTTTTGGATGTGGAAAAGACCCGATCCAGTTAAACGCGATCAGGCTAAAGCGGTTGGACATGACTTGTGGATAGACCAATTAGATGCACAGCTGAAATTTGCAGAACGCTTAATGCTTGATGCACCAACCGACTATGCGCGTGCCTATGAGTTGTATCAAAATTTGGCCAAACAGCATGAAATTCCGCAGGCCTATGTCGCTATGGGGCAGATGCATTTACAAGGCTTAGGCAGAGAAGTCAGTGTGGAAAATGCGCTGGCTTTATTGGAAAAAGCCAATAGTTTAGGTAGTGATGATGCTGCATATGTGTTGGGGCAAGTTGAAGAAGGTATCTATGGCGGTGTGCCCAATATTGAAAAAGCGCAATACTGGTATCGACATGCGATTTCACGCGGTCATTTGGATGCACAATATCGACTCGCCGAATTAAACCCAGAAGATCAGACACATGCCGAGCAACAACATTTAGATTTGTTGCAAAAAAATGCGGACAATGGACATGCCAATTCACAGTATCAATTTGCACAGTTCTATTTAAACCAAGCCACGCCAAATATTACTTTGGGAGTGGAATATTTACTGAAAGCTGCTCAACAAGACCATATGGCGGCTATTCAGCAATTGCAGCAGTTCTATGCTCAAGGAAAGTATCTTGCACAAAATGATGAAAAGTCATTGCAATATTTAAAGCGAGGATTGCTACTCGGGCACCAGCAGCAGTTGTATGAGTATTATCAAGCAGTATTGATGGGTAAGATCGATGTCGATCAGCGTCAGCGGGTTTATCATGATCTTTTGCAGCAGGCCAAAGAGCACAAAGTTGCTGCAGCCAGCCGATTATTAGGTATTGCACATTTTCATGGTTGGTATTTGGAGAAGCAGGAAACTTTAGGTTTTCGCTTTCTGACCGAAGCTGCTCAACTTAAAGATGCTGATGCAATTAGTCTTATTGCAGCGCTGTATTTTGAAAAGTATTTGGTTCGTGATGATCCGCAAAAAGCATTTGAGTTATATCAAACAGCGTATCAATTCAAACCATTATTCATTAACCAAGTCGGTTTGGCCCTATGCTATCTACACGGCGTCGGTGTTGAGCGAAATATCAAGCAAGCGCAGCAACTTTTAGTTGAAGCGGCAAGACACTTAAATGATATGTCCATTACGTGTGTCGCTGATCAAAACTATGTGATTGGACGTTTTTATGCATTGCCAGAGTATCCATTAGCACATCGTGATCACTGTTTGAGTTATCTGGAAAAAGCCGCAGAACAAGGTTCGCAGGATGCTGCTTGGTATCTCTACCGTTTAGCCGTGGACAATATCTTGCCTGATCTACAGTTTGATGAAGCTCAAACCCAGCGAGCATTGTTGAAGGCGGCGAAATTAGGCCATCCTGATGCACTCACGCAACTAGGTCTAGTTAATTTAAAAGGACAATGGGGAACACAAGATTTCCAACAAGCGTTGCAGTATTTCTCGCAAGCGGCGGGATTAGGAAATGTGACTGCCTTGTACCAGCTTGGTGAAATGTCAGAACATGGTTTGGGTGTGCAGCAAGATTTAACTCAGGCACATAGTTATTATGCACAAGCGGCTCAGGGGATGAATGCTGCGGCGTTAACGCGATTGGGCTATTTATATATTCATGGCATGGGCGTAGAGCGTGATCTTAAAATTGCACAGCAATATTTGGAAAAAGCGGCCTTGCAAGGCTATGTCGAAGCACAAGAACAATTGGAGAATATTCACGCATTTTTAAATACTAATTAATCGTGATGCAAGGCAGTAAGGTGGTATGAAGAGACCTGAAGTTTAGTTTTATGGTCTCTACATTTTTTTAATGCAGAAATAAATAGAGTAAAAATAACATAAAGAATTGATGTAGAAATTTGAATTTTTACTTACATAAAACCCAAAAAAGCAGGCAGATTATGCCTAGAAAAATATGAGTTTTTTTGATTAAATACCCCGCATATTTTATAAAAATCTGATTTTAGATAATAACGATGCTGAACAATATTTATTCTGCACTTGAGAAATTGGGCATTAGTCCACAAAAACGTGCCTTGCATATTCAATTTTCCAATACCACGCTGAATGAACAAGTATTCTTGCAACGTATTGATGGGGAACATGCCTTAAGTGAAGGTTTGAATGTTCAGCTCATCTGTCTCTCAACTTCTGCCACCTTAGAACTCAAACAATTTATTGGTACACAAGTCGCAATCGATCAGGTGACCGATGCTGGGCAACTTTTCCGTATTACCGGGATCATTACTGAAGCATTTCAAGGCCAAAGTGATGGTGCATTAACGCTATATAAGTTGACCTTAGAAGATGCAACGGCATTGTGGCATAAGCGTCGTAATAGCCGTGTGTTTATGAATAAATCGGTCAAAGATGTGGTCGAGATTATTTTTAAGGAATGGCAAAAAAAGAGCCCACTTTTTGCAGCGAGCTTAAGTTTGGACTTAAGTGGCTTAAAAAAAGAGTATGACGTTCGACCATTCATGATGCAAAGTAATGAAACCGACTATGATTTTATTACCCGCTTATTACGCAGTGAAGGCATTCATTGGTTGGTTGATGAAGCTCAATCTTTTGTAACATCGTCTGCGGCACCCATCGCAGCCCAAAAGCTACGTTTGATTGATGATAATAGTCAATATCAAGCTTTGGAGCGACGTAATATCCGTTTTCATCGCAGTAGTGCGACTGAAAAAAATGACAGTATGACCAGTTTTATCGGTCAGCGCAGTCTGCAACCGACGTCGGTGCATGTGCAGCGGTGGCAGGCGGATGTGCTTGAACAGGACGAGGGTGGTGGTGCAGTACAAAGCAAGCACCTACATAGTCAAAATCAAGATAATGCGAGCTTAAGCTTAGAGCAAGCATGGCATGTGAGCCCTGCATGGATGCAAGATCTGAATGGTGAAGATGCTGCAACAGCTTCTAATAGTGCTCAAGTTGAACGTCTCAATCAAAATTTTAGTGATTATTATGCAGCTCAAGCCAAACAATTTATTGCTAAAAGTACCGTGCGTGATACACAAGTTGGTTATTGGTTCAAATTGGATGAGCATCCAGAGATTGACCAGCATCGAGGTGCCGATCAAGAGTTTTTGATTTTATCCAAGTCTTTTTATAACCAAAATAATTTACCCAAAGACTTAACCGATCAAGTTACACAACTGATCCATCAAAGTCAGTGGCAAGTCAAACAAAGCGATGCTGATGAACGCCAAGCCAATACCTTGGCTTTGCAACGTCGAAATATTACGACCGTCCCTGAATTTAATCCGCTTACACATCGACCAGTAACACATCCGCAGCGTGCTAAAGTTGTGGGTCCTGCCGGTGAAGAAATCCATGTTGATGAATGGGGGCGGATAAAAGTCCGTTTTCTGTTTACCCGTTCAGATGATCATGTTCATGATGGCGGTGCAGGTGCGAACAATAATGACACAGACTCGGCTTGGGTCGATGTACTGACCCCTTGGGCCGGCGAAGGCTATGGTGCGCGCTTCTTACCTCGAGTTGGTGAAATAGTTGTCGTTGATTTCTTTGATGGCAACATTGACCGACCTTTTGTCGTGGGTCGTATTCATGAAGCGCAGCGTAGTCCCACTAAATTTGACAATAAAGGACAATTACCAGATACCAAAAAACTTGCGGGAATTCGTTCCAAAGAAGTGGCGGGAGAGGGTTTTGGTCAATTACGCTTTGATGACACCACGGGGCAAATTAGTACCCAGCTGCAAAGTAGTCATGGTGCGAGCCAACTGAACCTCGGTAAGCTCAGTCATCCAAAAGATAAAGCAGAAAGTGAAGATCGGGGTGAAGGTTTTGAGCTGCGGACCGATCAATGGGGGGCGCTACGAGCTGGACAAGGTTTATTGGTGTCGACTTATAAACAGGAAAAGGCCAATGGTGAACATTTAGATGCAGAGATTGCAAGAACACAGCTGGAGACGAGTCATAGTAATAGTAAGTCTTTAAGTGATATTGCAAAACAACAAAAAACAGATGAAATTGAATCTGTTGAACAGCTCAAAGCTTTTGCCAGTGAAATAGAAAAAGATATCGCTAAATTTAAAAAAGCCATTCTTTTACTTAACTCAGTGGATGGTATGGCACTGAGTACACCAGAGGATATTCATTTATCTGCAACAGGCATGATCAACCAAATTGCCGGTGATAGCATTAACCTGAGTACGCAAAAAAATATTGTGGGACAAGCTTTAGGTAAGGTTAGCTTATTTGCAGCTCAAGGTGGTATTAAAGCAATAGCAGCGCAAAGTAAAGTCGAAATTCAGGCGCAGTCTGATGCTTTGGATATTTTGGCAAAAAAAGGAATTACGATTTCTTCTACTGAGGACAAAATAGAGATTAGCAGTCCGAAAGAGATTGTGATCACAGGAGCTTCTTCCCAAATTACTTTAAATGGCTCGGGAATTTTTGCTAAGACAGGCGGTAAATTTGAAGTAAATGCAGGGCAGCATCTATTTAAACCAGCATCGAGTGCTAGCAAGTCTGCACAACTTCCTACTTCTAATCCGATGAAAGGGGCCTTAGAACTGCTTAAGAGCTATGGTGGTCAAGATTTCTTTAGCGGAACTGGATTTAAAGTGATTGATGCTTTGGGCAAGCAAGTTACAGGAAAATTAGACGGCAATGGCTTTGCACAAGTCACAGGAATTGCACCGGGACCTGCGAAAGTGGAGTTTGATAAAGATCCACGCAGTGCGTGGGATCAGTCTAGTCACTTTAATCGCAACTATGATTGGGCGGAAAAAGTGGTACCAGGTGCTTCAGACTTTTTACAAAATACATTGGGTTCGTTGGGGCAAAATTTAACATCACAGTTAAAAGATAATCTCTTTAATTTAAATGCCGATTCTTTAAAAAATATCGGAAAAAATGCATTAAAAGATCTAGGTGGACAGGCATTAAATCAATTTAAAGACCAAGTCACCAACTCTGCACTATCTGCAATTTCATCGAAACTCAACTTGGGACTTTCTTCTTCACAAATGGCAAGTTTGGGTCAGGGTGCACAAGGATTATCAAGCACATTAGGTGGGTTTGGGGTGAGTAATGGCATTGTTTCTGAGTCAACGGCTGCCGCAGTTCAGAACTCACAAGCAACCATTGATAAGGACATTGTGGGCCGTAAAATTTCTTATTCCACACGCGCGTTGACCTATACAGAAACCATTCGAGAAGGCTCTGCAACGCCCGCGAATGTGACAGCTGCACCAGTCGCGGTGCCTAAAGTGCCTGAAATAAAAGTAGCAGAAGCGGCACCAGCACAAGCGATACCAGTCCTTGCTAGTGATGATGATTGGGTGGATAGGAAACAATATTCAAGTCCTTACCTTTCTTATAGTGAAACCACACGACCGAAAAAGAACAACGGTTAGTGTTTGCTAAAAGATTAAGCGAAAGACAGTTTTAAATAATTTAGAATTTGAGTAATAGGTTTTTACATGACGACTGAACAAAATGTTCAACAAGAACAACAACCGACAAATAAGCCAGCGGTAGAACTGGCAATTTTCAATTTAGAGAGTGTGACGCATACCGAAGATCATAAATTTATTGCACATCAAATTGAAAACTATTTAAAGCAATGTGGGAATACCAACCTAGGACAGCTGAAAAGTCTTGCTAATGTGCCAACGGTTGCCAATATTTTTGCACTTTCAGGTTCAATTTTAGACTTACTATTATTTTGTACAGAGCCTAAGCAAGGTCAAGCAGGAGTACAGCAAGGTGCTTTACTTTGTATGAACTTGATTGGTTTATACTTGGAGCCTAAAGCAGAAGCACATGTAAGGATGGCTTTACGTCCACTACTAGGCCTTATGGCAGAAAGGTTATATTCGGAAAATGGCAAAATCCAAGAAGCCGATATCCGACGCATGTCTTTGCATTTAAATGCGCAAATGGCAGGAAATTTAGAAAAATTTCTCACAGAAACTCAAACTAAACTACCTACCTTGCTTTCAGGTGCAAGCACATTGGGTATATCCATACTCTCAGCCTTTGCAACTGAAACGAAATCAGGACTGGTATCACCAACCATTAATTTTGGCGCAACTGCCGAAAAACGAGATCCAACGGAACAATTTAGTAACTGGACGAAACCGCTGATTGATCTGACACAAACCAGTGCGCTTGCTAATTTGATACCGAAACTTAAAAAGCCAACAGGGGTCACATCTTTACAGTTGGAAGCACAACAAGCACAATCGCTTTTACCGAATCTAATTCAGCAACAAGCAAATACAGGTACAAAATATAGTATTGCTTGGTTGATACAAGAAACCTTAAAAGCCATCAAAAAACAAGGCAATAAATCCAGTGCGAGTGTGCCTTTAAACCAAACTGGAGAACACGAGCAACATACGACTGGCGATACTTTAGAGTTTTTAACTTTACAAGCAGATGCTTTAAATAATCCACCATGTACAGGTACAGACTATCAATCAAGAAAAAGTATTAGTTATTCTATTGGTGCTGAACGTGTCAATCATTCAGATTTCTTTTTGCCTAAAGTAGGCTTCAGCTTTAGTCGTCAATATAACTCACAGATGGATGAGTTTGATGTCAGCATGATAGGCGCTCGTTGGATGATGCCTTTTTCGAATGTCATCATCCAAAATAAAAACGGCTATTTGTTTATTGATAGTAATGGGCGCAAGCATCAGCTACCAGATTCAATTACCTATGAAGCATACACGGTGCCTTATGAAGGCTTTACGGTAGAACCTTTAGAAAATGAAGATTTGCTACTAAACTTTGGTTCAGCGTGGAGTTTCCATTTTCACAGCTTTAATGGCGGAAAACACTATCAGTTGATTCAGCAATTCAATGAAGAAACAGATGAAAAAGTTGCTTTAAGTTATTTACTATTTGAACAGCAGGCTTATCTGCAAAGTATTGATTTTCAACTGAAGCGAGGCAAACACCAGCTCAAGTTTGCCTTTAATGAACAAGTGAAAATCATTGCTGCCTTTGTGGATGAGCAAGCAGAGCCAGTTTCACGCTATGAATATGATACGCAAGGTAATTTAATTCAGGCAGTGGATCAAAATGGTCACGTGCGCAGCTATGAATATAATGATGCGCATCAGCTGACCCGTTATACCGACCGTACAGGGCGTGGGCATAATATTCGATATGAATCAAAAGAAGCGAATGCCAAAGCCATCGCAGAATGGGCTGATGACGGCAGCTTTAAGACCCGTTTGGAGTGGCATCCACGACTGCGCCAAGTTGCTGTATATGATGCTTATGATGTGCCGACCTATTACTATTTTGACCTAGATGGTTTTACCTATCGCACACGCTTAGCCGATGGCCGTGAAAAATGGCTATCGCGTGACAGTCAAAAACGCATTACCCGTCAAATTGATTTTGCAGGCCTAGAAACCGAACAAGTTTATAACGAGCAAGATCAGCTGATTAAAATTGTACAGCCGAATGGAGGCATCATCCGTTTTGCCTATGATGAAGCAGGAAATTTGACGGAAACTAAAGATCCAGAAGGTCATATTTGGAAAAAAGAATACGATGCAGACGGTAATGTAACGAAGGAAATTAATCCTTTAGGTCATATCACGCAATATAAATACAACAATGATAATCAAGTTGTCGAAATCATTGATGCCAAAGGCGGCGCTAAAAAAATTCAATACAATGATTTGGGGCAAATGACCGCATATAGCGATTGTTCAGGTAAAGAAAGCGCATGGGGATACGATGAAGAAGGCGCACTGACGGCCCAGCAGTCTGCTGATGCAAAGAAAGTCAAATATATCTACAGCTCAGAAGGTAAAGACAAAGGACAACTGCAAGTGATCATTTACCCTGATGGGTTAAAAGAGCAGTTTGAACATGATGAAGAAGGGCGTTTACTGAAGCATACCGATAGCAAAGGCTTAATCACACAGTATCGTTACAATCAAGTCGGTCTATTAGAACAACGGATTGACGCCAATCGGCATCAAATTGGCTATCAGTGGGACAAGCAAGGTCGGCTTCAAAAACTGATCAATCAAAACCATGCTGAATATTTATTTGCTTATAACCGTTTTGGGCAATTGGTGCATGAGCAAGCTTTTGATGGTGAAGAAAAGCATTATAGCTATAGCGAAAATGGGCAATTATTGCAAATCCGCCAACCGAATATCCTTACTCAATTCGAATATCACCAAGATGGCTCTATTGCGTCAAAAACCTATACTCATCTAGAAACACGACAGATCCAAACTGAGGAATTTGAATACAATTTAAATAATCAACTGAGCCTAGCAAAAAATGCAGTCAGTCAGATCGATTTCTATCGGAATTCACTCGGTCAATTGGTACGTGAACATCAGCACTACAAGGTGCCAAATTTAAAGCCGCTGACTGCAGTACTGCGTTATGAGTATGATGAGTTAGGTAATTTAACAAAAACCATCCGCCCCGATGGACAAGTGCAAACTAATTTGAATTATGGTTCCGGGCATATCTATGGCATCGCCTTTAACCAACAAGACATGGTGGCATTCCAGCGCGATGACTTACATCGTGAAACGGCACGTATGTTGGCAAATGGTCTGATTCAAACTAAGAACTACAATGAGGTTGGATTGCTGAGTTCACAAATCATCCGCTCAGAACAAGAATCGCCTAATCAGCTACAACAATCCCAATTACAACAAGTAAAACATCAAGCCGAACGCCATTACCAATATGACAATAACTACTTGCTGACTCAAGTGAATGATAGTCGTTTAGGAAAGTTAAATTACCAATATGATCCGATTGGACGCTTAATTAAAAGTCAAAGCCCACAAAAAACCGAGAACTTTGCCTTTGACCCAGCAGGCAATTTGATCGACCTGATTGAGACACAAACAAGCCAAGTGAAAAATAACTTAATCACACAATATCAAGGCAAACACTATAAATATGACGCACAAGGTAATGTGATTGAAACGACCCAAGCAGGAAAAGCACTAAAACTAACGTGGGACAACTTAAGCAGACTGATTCAAAGTGACAACAATGGGCAAGTCACGACGTATGGCTATGATGTGTTTGGACGACGTTTATTTAAGAATAATCAAACTGAGCACAGTCTGACTATATTTGGTTGGGACGGTGATCTGATGATTTGGGAGTCACAGCAATCCAGTAATGAACAAGTGCAATATACCAAGCATTATGTTTATGAACCGAATAGCTTTGTACCATTATTACAAACAGGCTATGTCGGATTTATTAAATTAATAGAAACACCAGACTACTCAAAGTTCCAAACAGAACCTTATTCAATTTATAAAGACCCAGTATGGAAAACTGAAACGAGAAAAAACAAAGCTGAATTAGAACGCGTTGCGTTTTATCACTGCGACCAAGTGGGGACGCCACAAACCTTGAGTAACGAGCTAGGTGAATGTATTTGGGAAATCAAGCAGGATACTTGGGGTACAGTATTAGACATTAAGATCAGTAATAATCTGTTAGAGCAAACCAATATCCGTTTCCTAGGTCAATATTACGACCATGAAACAGGCTTACATTATAATCGTTATCGTTACTATGAGCCGTTTAGCGCACGATATATTGGTAAAGATCCGATTGGATTATTTGGGGGATTGAATAACAGTTCTTATGTAAGCGATCCGAATCATTGGGTTGATCCGATGGGGTTGCAAAAGAAAGAGAAAGAATCATATTCGGGAATGATGGGGGCACGAAGTGCTATACAAGATTGGAATAACAGATTAAAGAATGATCCTAGTCTTGTAAATAATAAAAAATGTCCTAGTGGAAAGTGCAAGATCGAAATAGATTATTATGTTTGTGCGGGAAGTTATTTTGTTGGTAGTGGAAATATAGGTTTGAATAAGCATAATGGAAACATATATGGAGGTGTTGGATTAACTAAAGCTGGTTATGATCAGTTTAAAGGAAAATTAACAGTTGGAGCTAGTTGTATGGGCTTCACTTTAGGTGAGGTTGATTCACAAATTGATAGAAGTGTTTTAACGGATTCTGCCTTAAATGGTAATTCTTTTGGGGTAGCATATGGAGGTCCCTATGGAATAGCAGTTGGTGCAGATATGCCTGTTTCAAAAGGGAAAAATATTCAATTCAATCCTGGTGCTGGACTTTCAACTCCTGGAGTAACTTACTTTGATTTTTCACACAGTAAATTAATAGGCAATACTAAAGATACTGAACCGTATGCAATTGGATTAATGCGCTCTTTTGGGGGGTTGTAGTATGAAACTATGTTTAATATTTACACTGATTTTTTTGTTATGTGGTTGTGAAAAGAACAAAATAGAAAGAGGACAGACTTTAAGTCAGCTGAAAAATGAAGTGAATAAAAGTGAGGCAGTATATTTAAATGAAATGAGCTTAATTTTTTCAGATTATAGTTTAAAATTATATGATTTGCAGTTGATTAGATCTGATGCTTTTTTTTATTTTGTGGATGATAAAAGTGATTTTGATCTTAATTTTTATGAAAATAATGTTAAGAAGAAAATATTAAAAAATGGTTGGGTTATGGTTGAGAATAACTCATTTGGTGAGTTATTTTGTAATGAAGATAGTCAGGCAATAGGGGTCACATTTCCTACTCAAGATAAAAAATTAGTTGGCGTAAATAAAGGATATTTTACCTATCAATTTTATAATAAAATTGCAGTTACTTTGTATTATACCTCTGATAGAGGGAGTGTGATTTGCAATAATAAAAAGGAAAAATTAAATAATTATAGTTTTTGATATATCTACCGAATTTTATAATTTAGGATTTTATTTATTATTCGTTGAATTAAATTATTAAGTTGAGAAATTCTGCTTTTTTTTAAATAGTTTTTTAGATTGTCACTGTTAAATTTGATCTTTTGCTAAAGAGGCATGAAAAATAAGATATATTAGAAGTGATTTTTCCAAAAAACAATAAAATTCGCTTATAAAGTGTAGTAAATTAATATCATGTAGAGGTTAAAGATTCTTATGATGTAGATGCGGTTATTAATCGTCGTTAGTTTGAAACTTGTGGAAAAGTCTTATATAAAAAAGCCCTCAGGGCTTTTCTATTATCAATGTTTAAGGTAACTGCTTAATCGGACTGCCACCCAACGCCTGCATTAAAGTTACATAAGCATTGTATTGACTCTGCTTAGTTTGAACCAAAGACAGTCGTGCATTACGCGTGGTCTCCTGTGCATCAAGCAAGTTTTTTAAGGCAATCGCACCATGACGATAACGCACTTCAGTCAAACGCTCGGTCTTTTCTGCAAGCTGTAAATTACGTTCTTGTAATGCAACTTGTTGGCTTAACTCAGTACGATTGGATAGTGCATTTTCCACATCGGCAAAAGCCTGATACAAGGTCTGACGATATTGAATAATGGCTTTTTCATAGTCTAAGTCACTAATCGCCAAGTCCTTTTTCATATCGTTATATTGCAAGAACGGTAAACTCAAACTTGCACCCAATGCCAAAGCAGGATTTTGCAATAAATTACTCAAAGAGGTACTACTCGAGCCTAAACTGCCAGTCAAACTAATCGAAGGGTAGTAACTCGCTTTCGTTGCATCTTTATTTGCCAAAGCTTTACGCAATCTTAATTCGCTCGCTTGTAAATCTGGACGGCGAGACAACAACTCGGCAGGTAAACCTGCTGCAATCGTCGGTAATGCAATTCGAGGTAAACGCTGCGGCTCTGAAATATTCAGTTGTTGCACAGGTTGATGTAATAACACAGCCAATGCAGTCCGAGTTTCTACTTTTTGTTGGGCAATTTGGCTTAAGGTCGCTTTTTGACTTTGCACCGATTGCTCGGCTTGCGTTAGATCTAAACCTGACACAGCACCGGCTTTATATTGCACCTTGACCAAGTCATAGGTTTTTTGCGTACTGGCCAAATTTTGCTGCGCAATACTGTAGCGCTCATTTAAATAGCCAAGTTGCCAATATAGGTTTGCTGTTGTTGCAATCAAACTTTGGGCAGTGGCTTGCAGGTCTTGTTCAGTTGCTAAAGCTTCCCATTTTGCGGCCTCAGTCTGGCTAGCCAAACGACCAAATAAATCTACTTCATAACTGACGCCACCACTGAGTGATACACCTTTTGATGAGTCATCACCTGAGTTAAGGTTAAAGTTATGCCCAGTTGAAACACTTGAACTAACGCGTGGCCCTTGCTGATTCTCAGCCAAACCAGCTTTTAGTCGAGCTTGCTGTAAATTAATACCTGCAACAGCAAGGTCTGTATTGGCAGCTAAAACTTGATTCACCAACTGGTTCAATTCAGCATCATTAAACAATGTCCACCATTGGTCAGCATAAGTATCTGCATGAACTTGCTGACTCATGGCTTTCGCATTTTGAAATTGCGACGGGATTTGTGTTGCAGGGGCTTCATACGGCGTCTTAACCACAGCGGCACAGCCGACTAAGCTACTTCCGAGAATGAAGGCACTTGCAAGTTTAGTTAAGGTCATTTGCATCATTATTTCCTTATTCGCGAGAAAGCGCATCGACAGGGTTCAGCTGTGCGGCATTACGTGCAGGAATAAAGCCAAACACAATACCAATCATACTAGAGCAGACAAAAGCAGCAACGATAGACGTCGTTGAATAGGCCATTTGGAATGTTCCACCGGCAAAATGACTAATCAATTGTCCAATACCCAATGATAATAAAACCCCAAGCACACCGCCTAAGATACACACCAACACCGCCTCAATCAGGAACTGCTGTAAAATATCACTTTGACGGGCACCCACGGCCATACGTACACCAATTTCTTGAGTACGCTCAGTCACAGAAACCAACATAATGTTCATGACCCCAATACCACCGACGATCAATGAAATCACCGCAATCGCAGACACCAATAAGGTCATTGTTGCAGTGGTTTGTTGAATGGTTTCACGGATACTATCGGAGTTCTGTGTAAAGACATCTTGCGCGCCATGACGTTGCACTAACAAGTTTAATATGGCGTTTTCAGCAGCGGCACTTGGGTATTCATCTTTTACGCGGACAATGATGCTACGTATGTTCGACTGCCCCAGCATACGACTCATAACCGTTGAATACGGCAAATACACATTCAGGCTATCTGAGTTGCCCATCATGCTTTTTTGTTCTTCGATCACGCCAATGATACGGCTCGGCACACTGCCTAATAAAATCACTTGACCCACAGGGTTGGTGCCATCTGCAAAGAAGGTATTTTTAGTATTACTATCAATCACCACATCTTGCGCTTGCTCAGTCACGCTTTCTTTATCAAAAGGCTGACCCGAAGCGAAGTTCATTCCTTTGACATAGAAGAAATCTTCACTCACGCCATTTACTGTGGTTGACGCTTCTGTGTCTTTAAAACGTGCTGTGACAGATGAGTTGACTGATGGACTGACACCGTCAACATAAGGTTGTTCCGCAAGGGCCGTCGCATCGGCTGGAACCAATGTTTTTACTTGCGATGATCTTGAGTTATCACCAAATCCACGACCTTGATACACCGTGATGGTATTGGTACCTAAACTACTGATATTTTCTAAAATCTGCTTTTGCGAACCATTCCCAAGAGCCACAACAGAAACCACAGAAGCGATACCAATAATGATCCCGAGCATGGTTAAAAATGTTCGCATACGGTGAGCATTCATGGCTAAAATCGCCATACGGAAGGCTTCACCTAAACGGTCAACGGCAGAGCGCCAGCTTGAGGTTTTTTTCTGGGTATTTGGAACGAGTTGTTGTTTTTCTAAAGGTTCATCATCTGTTTCAGGTACATTGGGCTGATCTGAAATGATGTTACCATCTGAAATTTCAATAATTCGAGTCGCATTTTTTGCAACATTATGGTCGTGCGTGACCAAAATAATGGTATGACCTTTGGCATTGAGTTCGCGCAAAATCCGCATTACTTCAATACCACTATTCTTATCCAATGCACCGGTCGGTTCATCGGCAAGAATAACATCACCACCATTCATGAGGGCACGCGCAATCGATACACGTTGTTGCTGACCACCCGAGAGTTGGCTCGGACGGTTTTGGGTTTTTTCACCCAGTCCAAGATCGGTTAGTAGTTGCTTGGCACGTGCATTGCGTTCGGTTGCATCTGCACCGGCATAGATTGCGGGAACTTCGACGTTACCTGCAGCATTCAAATCACCGAGTAAGTGATAACGCTGGAAAATAAAGCCAAAATATTCACGGCGTAACTGTGCCAGTTCATCTGGTTCAAGTTCACGCGTTTCGCGCCCTTTGACTTTGTAGCTGCCATTTGTGGGTTTATCTAGGCAACCTAAAATGTTCATTAGGGTTGATTTACCAGAACCGGACTGACCTACAATTGCTACCAGCTCACCTGGGTAAATCTCAAGATTAACCCCTTTTAGAATCTGGACTGTGCTTTCACCAGCAGGGAATTCACGAGTCAGATTCTTGACCTCAAGTAGAGGTGTTTGATGTTGACTCATCATTACATTCTCATTGGGCCGCCAGCACCACCACGGTTGCTGCGTTTCGCTGAATCATTAGAGGTATCTGAACCATCGGCAATCACGACTTTGTCACCTTGTTTTAAGCCACGGATCACTTGTGCGGTCACACGGTTATTTAAACCAAGTAATACCGGTTGAGGTTGCGCAGAACCATCGGCTTGTAGTACACGCACCATGGCAACGCTCGCTTTACCTTGTTTGACCAATGTTTTTTCAGCTTCAGTCAGTTCTAAACGTTTAGGACGGTTTGGATTGTCTTTGTTCGATCTAGTTTCTGCGCTGGCTTTTTTATCAGCAGATTCACCATTTGCAGATGCATTATTACGGCTACGTTGTGGACGGTTCGAGGTTTGAACGGCTGCAGCAGGGATAGTCAAGACATTCTTGGCTTCGTCTAAAATGATATACACCTGAGCGGTCATATCGATACGCAATTTACCGTCTTCATTTGGGACATCAAATAACGCGTTGTAGTAAACCGCAGTACTTGAAGACGAAGAGGTGTTGTTGTTACTTTCGGTGTTAATTGAGTTCGGCGCAGGTTCAACTTGGCGCAGGGTAGCATAGTGTTTTGTTTCACTGTCGCCCAAGGTTGTAAAATAAACGTTTTGACCTTCTTGGACTTTCATCACATCGGCTTCAGAAATTTCAGCTTTAATGGTCATGGTGTCGAGTTTTGCCAATTTCACAATGGTTGGCGCACTTTGGTTGGCATTTACGGTTTGACCTTCTTCAGTCACAATCGCCACGATGGTTCCATCCATAGGTGCAACAATTTGTGTATAGCCTAAGTCTTCTTTTGCAGTCGCTAAAGTTAAACGTGATTGTTCGATTTGTGCATTAATGGCTGCAATATCAGCTTGCGCAGTTTTATAACTTGCTAACGCAGATTCAAGTTCTGCACGACTAGTCGCGTCTTGAGCGTACATTGCTTGTTGACGATTATATTCAGCTTGGACTTTTGCAAGATTTGCTTGTTTAACTGCCAATTGCGCTTGTTGGTTTTTGATGCTGGCTTCTGCAGTTTTTAAATCATTTTCCTGACGTACCGAGTCAATACGGGCAATCAGCTGACCTTGTTTCACTTCATCACCGAGTTGCACATACATCTTTTTCACCTGACCAGAAACCTGTGCACCAACACTCACCATTTTGGTTGCTTCAAGTACACCTGTTGCAAGTACAGAGTTTTCAATGTCACCACGACTCACTTCAGCAGTAATATATTGCGGCTGAGTTTCTTTAGGTTTTAGGAAATGCCATGCAGTGACAGCGATTGCCAAAGCAACGATGATGGCTACGATCAATTTTGCTGGTTTTATTTTTGGCATGATTGGCAGTTAAAAGTTTATAAAGATGAATGAATTATAAGATTTAAATACGGATAAATTGTGAACTTTTTGAACAAATAGTAATGATAATTATTCTTTTATACTGCAATGCAAGTTATTACAGCCTTTTCATTAGACTAGAAGAGTCTGCGCCCACACAAGCTGGCAATAGCTTGTTGTACCAAGTGCTCAGGATTTTCATGACCTAAACCTTTTATTGACGCGTCTAAACGAAGTAATAGGGCAGGCCAAGTCAAAAAATCGTTCGCATTTAAACGGCGTAACGCTTGTTGATACAGCCCGACTTTGGTTTTCCAAATACCAATTTGCAAGGCATTTTGTGGCTGCTCAAACAGTTGCATCAGCAAACGCATTTCCTTACTGATACTCCATAAAATCAGCGACATCGGCTCGCCTGAAGCGATTAAGTATTGAAAAATTTTAATTGATTGCGCCAAATTGCCTTGCAGCATGGCATCATTTAAATCATAGGTGGTGTAGCGTGACTGATCTTGTAAGCAAGAGTACAGATGATCTATCTGGATCATCTCTGCTTCAGGAAAAGTATCTGCAACACGCGTTAAACTATTTTTTGCAGCCAGTAAGTTGTGCTCATGATGCTGTTCTAGCCATTGCCAAGCATCATTGGCGAGTTTAATGCCGAGCTTTTGTGCTTCAACGGCCAAAATTTGCTGACGATCTTTAGGGTAGTTTGCAGTCAGTGCAACATTGACTCCATTGGCATCAATGGTTTGGAAAAAACTGGTCTTTAAACTCGCACTGTCTTGCTTTGGCATGACCACGAGCAGCAAGTTGCTTTCATTTTGCTGCAAATAGCTTTTTAACAGTTTTAGTCCATTGGCATCGGGTTTAATGCTGCCATGTGCCTCAATTGCCAGTTGACTGGAAAATAATGACAAGCTATTTAAAGCATTAAAGACATTTTTCCAATCAGCAGCAGAGCTAATGTCATACCGTTGACGCTCGACTTCTCGAGTGTTCCAACTCTTACGAAATGCATCGAGGAGATTTTGTTCAAGTAGTGGCTCTTGACCATGTAGCACCCAGGCACCTTGCGCTTCATCTACACGTTTTAATGCCTGAAGATAGTCAAGTTTCATAAATCAAAATTACTCAGCTTTGGTCGGTGCAGTTAGTGGGTTTGCTTTCGGTAAGCGGTTTGATGAAATTTGGCGCACGATCTGTTGTGCAATGTCATCAATAATCACTTGTTTTAAATATTTTTCTTCTTGGTCATCGGTGTTCACGGTTGCAACGTCGTATTGGTAGCTACGTGTTGCCATCAATGTACGGGGTTCAGTTACAGGATTGCCTTGAGCATCTTCAATTTGGAATGTCACGTTCAAGCGCAGTAAAGTTTCAACCAATTTACCATTGAGTTCTAAACGACGTGGAGTGTAATCCAACACATGTAAGACATAGGCATTTTGATTATTACTCAGTTGCACACCCGCAGAACCTAAATAAATCGCTAACTTTTCATGTAAGTCATCCGTATCTTCAGGAAGTGCCAATCGCATATTGGAATAGGCTACAGGTACAGCAGCAGGGTTGGTGCCTTTTAAATGAAAACCACAACCGACCATGCCTGCGCTCAGGCCCATAGTTAATACAATTGCAGCAACACGTTGAACCAAGTGCATAAAGTGTCCTCTGTTTCCCGAAGGGATAATGTTGAAATCCTGTGTGGATTGTAAAGTCAAAGCCCGTTGACTGGCAACGGGCTTTGTTTGGGAATTGTGAAATCCTTATATTCCCTCTCCTGTTAGGAGAGGGTTAGGGAGAGGTGAGTTTTATTAATTACCCTCATCCCAACCTTCTCCCAAAGGGAGAAGGAGTTGTAAGGTTATTAAACCACCAAATTCACTAATTTATTCGGCACCACAATTTCTTTCTTGGTTGGACTAGTCAAGAATTGTTGAACTTCAGGTAATGCTTTTGCTTGCGCCAAAATGTCATCTTTAGAGGCATCGACAGACACTTCTAATTTGCCACGAAGTTTACCGTTCACTTGCACTACAATCGTTTGTGTATTGCGAGTCAGCGCAGATTCATCTACCGCAGGGAAGCGTGCTGATGTTAATTCGATACCAAACTCAGCCAATAAGGTTTGGCTTAAATGTGGTGCAAACGGAGCAAGTAAAGTTAGAAGGGTAATGATTGATTCACGTACAACGGCAACGTCATTGTCATCTTTGGCTTCAAACTTATTGTTTGCATTCAAAAGTTCCATCATCGCAGCAATCGCGGTGTTGAAGGCGTGACGACGTGCAATGTCATCACCCACTTTTTGAATGGTTTCGTGTGTTTTACGACGCAAGTCTTGTGCAGCGGTAGATAGTGCCGCTTTGTCGATGTTTGCAGCAGAGTTGCCTTGTTCAAGGAAACCTGTTGCTAGGCGCCATACACGTTTTAAGAAACGGTTTGCACCTTCAACACCAGCGTCAGACCATTCAAGTGATTGATCTGGTGGTGCAGCGAACATCATGAATACACGTGCAGTATCTGCGCCGTATTGATCAATAATCGCTTGCGGGTCGATACCGTTATTTTTCGATTTCGACATTTTCTCTTGACCGCCAACGATCACGTCTTGACCATCTTCTTTGTATTTCGCAGAAGTGATACGACCTTTTTCGTCTTTTTCAAGTTCGATGTCAGCAGGGTTAAACCATGTTTTCTTACCTGACTCAGATTCACGGTAGTAAGTATCCGCAAGCACCATACCTTGAGTAAGCAAGTTAGTGAATGGTTCGTTGCCTTGTACCACACCTTCATCACGCATCAATTTGTGGAAGAAGCGTGCATAGAGTAAGTGCAGAATCGCATGTTCAACACCACCGATGTATTGGTTCACAGGAAGCCAAGTTTGACCCGCTTCAGGTTTCACCATGCCATCCGTAAAGTCTGGAGATGCGTAACGCGCATAGTACCAAGATGATTCTACAAAGGTATCCAAAGTATCTGTTTCACGACGAGCATCGCCACCACAGCATGGGCAAGTGGTTTCATAGAACTCAGGCATTTTGTTGAGTGGATTGCCTGAACCATCCGGCACCACGTCCGTTGGCAATACAACTGGAAGCTGTTCTTCAGGTACTGGAACCTGACCACATTTTTCACAGTTGATCATAGGAATTGGACAACCCCAATAACGCTGACGAGAAACACCCCAGTCACGTAAACGGAATTGAACTTTCGAGTTGGCAAGTCCAGTCGGTTCTAATTTTGCAAGGAATGCATCGTACGCCCCTTGTAAGTCTAAACCGTCAAATTCGCCTGAATTCACCAGTTTGCCTTCTTTAGAACCGTACCATTCTTGCCAAGTTGTTGCGTCAAAGTCTGCATCGTCTGCACCTTTGGCATCAATCACTTGCTTAATGTTTAAGCCATATTTATTCGCAAACTCGAAGTCACGTTCATCGTGTGAAGGCACTGCCATCACCGCACCTGAGCCGTAAGACATTAATACGTAGTTTGCGATCCAAACAGGAATTTGTTCGCCAGTAACAGGGTGTTTAACAAATAAACCTGTTGCCATACCTTTCTTTTCAGCAGTCGCAAGATCAGCTTCTGCAACAGAACCCATACGGCACTCTTCGATAAATGCAGCAAGCTCAGGATTGCTTTCCGCAGCTTTAAGTGCCATCGGATGTTCTGCTGCAACCGCAACATAAGTCACACCCATGAGTGTGTCAGCACGAGTGGTAAATACAGTTAAACCATCTGCATAAACGTCTGGATTCGCTGAAGGGAAGGTAATTTCCATACCCTGTGAGCGACCAATCCAGTTACGTTGCATGGTTAAAACTTGCTGTGGCCAGCCGTCTTTTAATGTTTCTAAATCGTCAAGTAATTCTTGCGCATAGTCAGTGATGCGGAAGTAGTACATTGGAATATCACGTTTTTCGACCAATGCACCAGAACGCCAGCCACGACCATTTTCAACTTGTTCGTTTGCTAAAACAGTTTGGTCTACTGGGTCCCAGTTCACTGTTGAAAGCTTACGGTAAATTAAACCTTTTTTATAAAGCTGTACGAATAACCATTGTTCCCAGCGGTAATATTCAGGTGTGCAAGTTGCAAATTCACGATCCCAATCTATAGAAAGACCTAACTTTTTAAGCTGATTACGCATGTAATCAATGTTTTCAAAAGTCCATTTCGCAGGAGCGACTTGATGTGCAATTGCCGCGTTTTCAGCAGGCAAACCGAAAGCATCCCAACCCATGGGCTGTAGTACAGTTTCACCTTGTAAACGGTGGAAACGGCTGATCACATCACCAATGGTGTAGTTACGCACATGACCCATATGCAGTTTGCCACTTGGATAAGGGAACATAGAGAGGATATAACGACGTGGTCCTTCTACTTGGTCGGCAACTTTAAAGGCTTTGCGATTTTCCCAGTCTTGTTGGACTGTAGGTTCAATCGCACTGGCTTGATATTCAGGGTCAATGTGAGTAGTCATAAACGTAAATAGAAATAACGGTTAAAAAGTTTGTGCTACAGCATAGCGCAAAATACGCCTAGAGTGAATTTTGCGATGCTGTGTAGATGTAAATAATTTAAGTCAAAATTGAAGGCTTTGGCGTAAATTATTGTGGTGCGGAGGCTACGGCTTGACCTTGGCGGAGCGCTGCATTGGCTTCGCGTTGTTGTTCGGCTTGTTGCTCATTTTGTTCATTCGACTGTTCGGCTTCACGTGAAACTTCTTCTTGGTTTTTTGTTGGAGCAGATTGCGTAGTTGTTGTTGCACCATAGGTATTCACTTTACCTTTACGCTGCGCATTTTTTGGCGGTGGCGTGGTGGTGTAATGCGTTGAACCTTTAGCGTCCACCCACTTGTAATATTCTTTCGCTGAAAGGTCCAAACTGGTTAGGCAAAATGCCATGGTAGATAAAATACAGGCAGTGCGAGCAATCGTCGTCTTCATCATAAATTCAGTCCCAAAGTTAGAGTGATCATGCAAAATTATGCTGAAAATTTTGCGCTTTTTTGACAGCAGAATCTATGCATTTTTTAGCACAAAGGATAAAAGGGGCATCGTGTGGGATGAATAACTTTGTGAATGATGAATTGTGGAATTAATAAGCAATCAAAATATTGTGTTTTTATCATTTAATCCATGCCTTAAGTTGAAAGTGAGGCAATTGAATTAAAAACCCACAGCAATTCATTTAATTTATTTATTAGATTTATAAAAGTATTTTATTAAATACATGCTAACTGGTTATAAATAAACAAACTACAAAGAATGCAAAGAACGGGAGTGTGCTTAAAAAACAAACGGTCTGTAAGTAATCAGAAAAAAGCCCATTTTTAAACTTGACTTTAATGGTTGAAACTACAAAAATGCTGTCTTTAGTTTTATATGCCTTAGATCGATCACCCTTCGAATGAGTGCATTTTAGCAATGGACTTCTTCTCTAGCCGAGAGGTTGAACAAAGCCAACAAAATATGTTTATCCCAACATGTTTTAGACCCCATATTGCTTAAACAGCAAGCAGGTCAGATTTTTTTCTTATTGCTATGAAAACTATGAAATTTGTGTGCTATAACAGAGCACACAGTTAATGAATTAACCACGACAAATGCCCTCCATTTGTGCGTGAAAAAAGATTAGGGTGAATCACGTTGGAACTTTTATCTGGTGGTGAAATGCTTGTTTGCGCTTTAGCGGACGAAGGCGTTGAACATGTTTTTGGATACCCAGGCGGCGCAGTACTGCATATTTATGATGCGCTATTTCAACAAGAAAAAATCAATCATTACCTAGTGCGCCACGAGCAAGCTGCTGGTCATATGGCTGATGCTTACTCACGTGTCACAGGTAAAACAGGTGTCGTATTGGTGACATCTGGTCCTGGTGCAACAAATACCGTAACTCCAATTGCAACTGCCTATATGGACTCAATCCCAATGGTGATTTTGTCAGGTCAGGTTGCAAGCCATCTTATCGGTGAGGATGCGTTCCAAGAAACGGATATGGTCGGTATTTCGCGCCCAATCGTAAAACACAGCTTCCAAGTACGTCATGCAAGCGAAATCCCTTCGATTATTAAGAAGGCATTTTATATCGCTTCAAGTGGCCGTCCCGGTCCTGTTGTTGTTGATATTCCAAAGGATGCGACGAATCCTGCAGAGAAATTTGCTTACGAATATCCTGAAAAAGTGAAAATGCGTTCGTATCAACCGCCGCATCGTGGTCACTCTGGTCAAATTCGTAAAGCAATTGATGAATTGATTCATGCTAAACGCCCAATTATTTATTCAGGCGGTGGCGTGGTTCAAGGCAACGCTTCTGCACAGTTGACAGAGCTTGCTCATTTGCTTGGTTACCCAGTAACAAATACTTTGATGGGCTTAGGTGCATTCCCGGGGAATGATCCACAGTTCATTGGTATGCTCGGTATGCATGGTACATATGAAGCAAACATGACGATGCACAATGCAGATGTGATTTTGTGTGTAGGTGCACGTTTCGATGACCGTGTAACCAACAATCCTGCAAAATTCTGTCCGAATGCAAAAGTCATTCATATTGATATCGACCCAGCGACGATTTCAAAAACAATTATGGCGCACATCCCAATTGTGGGTGCAGTAGAGCCTGTATTGACTGAAATGTTGGCGCAATTAAAACAATTGAATGTGTCTAAACCAAATCCTGAAGATATCGGGGCTTGGTGGAAACAAATCAATGAATGGCGCCAAGTTCATGGTTTGAACTATGACAAACCAACTGATGGTTCGATGAAGCCACAGCAAGTTGTTGAAGCGTTGGATAAAATTACCAATAGTCAAGCCATCATTACTTCAGACGTTGGTCAACACCAAATGTTTGGTGCGCTTTACTACAAATACACACGTCCACGTCAATGGATCAACTCAGGTGGTCTAGGAACCATGGGTGTAGGTTTGCCATATGCTATGGCAGCTAAACTTGCCTTCCCAGATCAACAAGTAGTGTGTATTACTGGCGAAGCATCGATTCAGATGTGTATCCAAGAACTATCTACATGTAAGCAATATGGCTTGAATGTAAAAATTCTATGCTTGAATAACCGTGCATTAGGTATGGTTAAGCAATGGCAAGACATGAACTACGAAGGTCGTCACTCAAGCTCGTATGTTGAGTCACTTCCAGACTTCCCTAAATTAATGGAGGCGTATGGTCATGTAGGTATTCAAATTGACCATGCAGATGAACTCGAGTCGAAGCTTGCTGAAGCGATGGCGATCAATGACAAGTGCGTGTTTATTAACGTGATGGTTGACCGTTCAGAGCATGTATATCCAATGTTGGTTGCTGGCCAGTCAATGAAAGATATGTGGTTAGGCAAAGGAGAGCGCACACAATGAGACATATTATCTCTGTACTTGTAGAAAACGAAGCAGGTGCGCTTTCACGTTTGGTAGGTTTATTCTCTCAGCGTGGTTATAACATTGAGACATTAAACGTAGCGCCAACAGAAGATCCGACGCTTTCGCGTTTGACTTTAACCACGTATGGCGATGAGCATAAAATTGAACAAATCACCAAACAACTCAACAAGCTTGTCGAAGTTGTTAAAGTTGTTGATTTGTCTGAAGGTGCTCATATTGAACGTGAATTGATGTTAATTAAAGTCAAAGCACTTGGTTCAGCGCGCGCAGAAATTAAACGTACTGCGGATATTTTCCGTGGACAAATCGTAGACGTAACACCAACAACATATACCATTCAAATCGCAGGTACAACTGAAAAGATAGATGGTTTTATTGATGCCTTAGCTGAAAATACAATTCTAGAAGTTGTACGTTCAGGTGTTTCAGGTATCGCACGTGGCGAAAAAGTTTTAACTATCTAATTTTATATTTTCACCTCACTCCTATGGGTGAGGTACTTGAAACGTGAATAATCAAACAGAATCACGTTATCAAGTTAAAGGAAACAAAAGCATTTTAGCGGAGACAGCAATGCAAATTTTTTACGATAAAGACACAGACTTATCTATCATCCAAGGCAAAAAAGTAGCAATCATTGGTTATGGTTCACAAGGCCATGCTCATGCGCTTAACCTTAAGGATTCAGGCGTTGATGTAACTGTAGGTCTACGTGCTGGTTCTACTTCTTGGAAAAAAGCTGAAAATGCTGGTCTTAAAGTTTCAGAAGTTCCTGCTGCTGTAGCTCAAGCTGACTTAGTTATGATTTTGACTCCAGATGAGTTCCAATCACAACTATACCGTGACGTAATTGAGCCAAACATCAAGCAAGGTGCAACGCTAGCATTTGCTCATGGTTTCTCTGTTCTTTATAACCAAGTTGTTCCACGTGCTGACCTTGACGTAATCATGGTTGCTCCAAAAGCGCCTGGTCATACTGTACGTTCAGAATTCCAACGTGGTTCAGGTGTACCTGATCTTATCGCTGTTCACCAAGATGCTTCTGGTAATGCACGTAACGTTGCGCTTTCTTACGCTTCAGGTGTTGGTGGTGGCCGTACTGGTATTATCGAAACTTCATTCCGTGAAGAAACTGAAACTGACCTTTTCGGTGAGCAAGCAGTTCTTTGTGGTGGTGCTGTTGAATTGGTTAAAATGGGCTTCGAAACTCTTGTTGAAGCTGGTTATGCACCAGAAATGGCTTACTTCGAATGTCTACACGAACTTAAATTGATCGTTGACTTAATGTTCGAAGGCGGTATCGCGGACATGAACTACTCGGTATCAAACAATGCTGAATATGGCGAATACGTAACTGGTGTTGAAGTAATCAACGAACAGTCTCGTGAAGCTATGCGTAATGCGCTTAAACGTATTCAATCTGGTGAATACGCGAAGATGTTCATCCAAGAAGGTGCGTTGAACTATCCTTCTATGACTGCTCGTCGTCGTCAAAACGCGGCGCATGGTATCGAAGTAACTGGTAACAAGTTACGTGCGATGATGCCTTGGATCCAAGCGAACAAAATCGTTGATAAAGAGAAAAACTAATTTCTTGAATCAATTGATTTGAATATGAAGACCCACTCATTTTGAGTGGGTTTTTTAATATCTAAAGTTACGTGCCTTAAAAATAGAAAAGTAGTGCTCTCATTCCTTACGCGTCACTCAGAACAGTGTGCTGCCTCGTTGTACTTCGTACAAAATAATATTTTGTACTCGTTCATACTTTGGATCCAATCGAACAAAATCGTAAGCAAAGAAAAGAATTTATTTAATTATCTTTTGAGTTTTATGATACAAGGAACCCAATATTAGCGTGGGTTAGAATAATGATTTTATATAAATATGTGAGTTTTGAAGCTGCTTTAACGATTTTGAAAACAAAATCTCTAGGTTTTTCACATTTAGAAGATTTTAACGACCCATTTGAATGCACTGGTTTTGGTTTTTATGATTTGGATGTACCGACATCCGTAGCAATAGGGGCATTCCGTAATCAGTTTTCTAGAAAGTATGTGATTTTAAGTTTGACTAGAACCGCTTTAAATCCACTCATGTGGTCACATTATGGGGATAGTTACAAAGGTGTTGTGATCGGAATTGACACATGCAAAGCAGGTTTTGAAGATGGTGATCAATTTATTATTCCTTCAACAAAAGGAGAGTTGAGATATTTAAAAACAGCGCCGAAGCAGGCCAATGTGGCAAGTGTTGAAAAATTAATGTCGGTAGGAAATTCAAATATTTTAAATTGGGATAATGAAGAAGTTTTAATAAAGCATGGTTTGCTTTATAAAATGCAGGAATGGGCATACGAAGAGGAAGTACGTATTGTAAAGAATATTAGCGATGCTCAATTCGGGTATCACTTTTCTACAAAAACACATGCATATATCAATGACCAACTTTGGCAAAGAGTCCAATTGCAAACGCGTCCAATTTATACATTAAAATTGCCTGAAGAAGCCTTTGTTGAAGTATATGTTGGGAAAAATGCATATATTGATCTTAGAAGAAAGCAAGAGCTTGTGAAGCCAGTAATTGATCATAAGGTAGATCAGTTTGAATTGCTGAAAGATCTATGTATTCAATTTAATATTGGTTTGAAATGTATTTCATTAGATTTGGAAACTTGGGCTTTAAAAGCGACTCCAATTTAATCTGATGATTTGAGTTGTAGGTGGTTTCAAAACTCCTATATTTGTGTCATCTGTGTTGAATTTAGGTTGTGATAGAGTAGGCATTATTCATGCTGCATGGAGTGTGTAATTGCAATGAAAATATCAAAAATCTCTCTTTTACTCGCTCTTTGTCTACCAGTGGTGAGTTTTGCACAAGAGGCAGATATAACACTGCCTGAGTTAAAGCCTTTACCTGAGGTTCGGATATCCATGCAGCGGATGCTTCGCTCGACTGAAGGACGCTATTTCTTAGATTTGTATGCTGGTATATGGAATCCGCACGGGACTTTGACTGATCTGCAAGAGCCCAAACAAATTAACTTTAAAGGGACTCAAAAAGCTGATTTTATTGACTTGAATTCAGTTCATGTTGGAACTGAACAAAGTGCGGCAACTGCTTATCGATTGGCAGGAACCTTGAATGCCAATACAGGCTCGTTTAAAGCTGAACTGATGGAAAAAACGGCATCACCATCTACAAGTTATCTACAGTTTGAACCTGCATTTAAAGCAGTAGATAAACCTATCCTGTTGTTTCAGTTCTATGGAGTGCAATCCGCAGATCAGCCCTATGGCAAGTCTCTAAAGCGCGTAGATGTAATTAATAAGTTAAATGGCGAGGTACTACAGTCATTACAAGGCTTTAATGCCTTTGGGAATAGTATGGGATTCTTAGATGTAAACTTTGATGGATACTATGATGTTGTACTTTCGGATACCTCTGATGGTCGAAAAATAGAAGATAAGCGACTTATTTATTGGATGTACAATCCTAAAACGAAGAATTTTCAACGCTCACCGCAATTGGAGAAAATTGCTGGCTTCCCAAAATTAAAAGGAGAGCTGCAGCAGATCGACTTTGGATCAGGTCAAATCTTTCGAGTCGATCAAGGATTGCTTTATCCAGTCAGTGAGTAAGTTAAATTTTTTAAAAAGCCCCATAACTTGGGGCTTTTTTTATTTATAGAATTTTCTAAAGAAGAATTCAGGCAGTTTAAAAAGAGGTAGTCCGTATTTTGAATAAAAAAGCAAAGTAAAATGAGTGTTGAAAGAGAGGGGGGGGGATTTCTATATATGTGATAATTCACGTAATAAATGAGATTCTAAAAAATTGAAAAACAAAAACTGAAATTTAAAGAAAGAAAATATGTTTTACAAAAGCTTAACATTGGAAACTAAGGCGTGTTTCAAAACCTGTAATTTAATACAAAGGCTCAGTATTTGGTGACGTAATTCTTGTATTGCGTTTCAAAAGACATACCTGAAAGTAGTGATTATATATTTAAGATTCTATTTAAAATTTAAATTTAATCGGTCTTTACTATTAATATAGTTGAATATTCACGTAGTATTGTTTTGTTTGAAAATTATTTTGAACTATTTCACAAATATTTGGTGAAATATGTAACAGTCTATATTATTTTTAATGTTACTAAATTTAATAAAAACAATAAGATATAATATACCAAAAAATAGGGATATGAAAAAAATCCCCAAAATTTGGGATAAAGAGAAAAATTAAATAAAAATATAAAAATTAAAAATATTTAATATATTACAACCACATAATTTAAATATTTGTAAAAAATAATATTACATGATTATTCGTGTGAAATTTCCATATTAGGTTCTTTTTTTCTCAACATGATTAAGAATGAATCAGCACCTAGGGAAAGTAAGATTAATTAGTTTTTCTTAACAAATATCCTTTGATGCACATACTAATAAATCTCATATGAGAATGGAGAAGTGAAATGTCTACATCTAAAATTTTAACCGCAGTACTATCTGCAACATTGTTCGTAGCACTTCCAGCAACATCTGCAATCGCTGGTGGTAAAAAAGAATCTAAACAATGTGGCGGTGCGCCGTGTGAAGGCGAAATCGACATCGAGTTACAGATTCTGAAAGCATGTGAGCTTTTGGTAGGTAAAGACATCAAACTCGTTGAAGACAGTTATACAGGTGCTAGTAGCTTTCAAGTTACAACAAACACCCCATATACACTGAATTTATCTACATTGAATGCAGGTACAAGTGCAGATACTTTTGTAAAACATGAAACGACTACTGATAAAGTGGCTACAAAAATCACGACTACAAAAGGTGGTGTGAATTATCCAATCGGCTCTACACCTGTAGCTGGTATGAGTGTTGATAACTTCACAGTATCTGTTGCTCCAAAAACTGCAATTTCAGCGACTCAACGTGCTGGTACATACAAAGATACTTTATATATCAAAGTAGCTTACTAATCCAAATTTAGGGAGTTGATTCTACACAGTTAGGGTCAACTTCTTTTTATTTTGAATTGATAATAATATTTAAATGTACTGGGGTGAGTATATGAAAATTTTATTCAAAGTCGTTTCATTAAGTTTAATGACTTGCTTATTGAGTGCTCAAATATTTGCAGGTATTTCAATTAGCCCTGTGCAATTATATTTAACCGATAAATCTAAACAACGCAGTGCGACATTTACTTTGGAATCGAAAGGGGATGATGAGACACCACGTATTTTTGAAGCTAAAGCATTTAAATGGACTCAAAATGCTGCAGGTGAAGATATTCTTTCACCTGAATCCAATATTATTATCAATCCGAAAAATTTCATTCTAAAACCAAACTCAAAACAAATGGTTCGTGTGGGTTTTACTCAATCTGTAGAGAGTATGAATCTACAACAAGAAGAAGCATGGCGTATTATTTATACTGAGCTACCTCAAGTGACGAACTCTGAATCGAAAATTGCACTGTTATTAAGTATTAATGTGCCATTTTTTGTCGGCAAACAAGAACCCGCTTATTTAAAATTTATTGCCAAAAAAATGAATGGTCGCACCATTATTCAGGTTGAAAATTTAGCAAAATCACACATTCAAATCCAAAAACTTTATGTCATCGATAAAAGCAAGAAAACAGTCGCTGAATCTTCCGATATGAAATATTTATTGGCATTAGGTAAAAACCAATACGACATCGGGAATGTTTCTTTACAAGGCGCTAGTAATTATAAAGTCGTTGTGGAAACAGATAAAGGTGACACTCCTTTGGAGTTTAATTTAGTTGAGTAGTGGCTATGAACAGAATTACATTGCTTCTATATTGTATTTTATGTGCTAATTCTGCTCATGCAGAAGCCGTTGATATGCCTGATGATTTATTTCCAACCAGTATTTGGGTAAACGAAGTAGACCGCAAGAGCGAAGTATTATTACTGACTGAAAATAACAAGTTTTATATAGAGTGCGCAGATCTTGATAAGCTGCAAATTAAAGTAGAAATTCTGAAACGACATGCAACTAAAAATTCATTTTGTTTGGTAACGGATCAAGATATTCAGTCTGGATTTGATCCTCAATTGCAAGCCGTCAAAATTAATCTTCCATCAAAATATTTCTTTGGGCTAGAAACTGATACCTTAATCAGCCAGCCGATGCCTGCAAATTTTGGTGCATTTCTTAATTATGAAATGCATTTTGAAAATAATACTCAACATAATAATTTTGGTGTGCTACCTGAACTGGGCGTGTTTAAAGACAATTGGATTTTAAGAAATAATGCCTTTTATCGAAATAATAAAGGTGATGATTATCGTGAAGAAAAATTCGTCAGGTTAAATAGTAGTCTTGAGTTTGATTTTTCTAAAAGTGCGACCAAACTGGTTATTGGTGATACGACCTCTGCATATAGTGCATTAATTCATGGTGTGCGATTTGGTGGTTTGAGTTTTGGTACAGACTATACGTCACGCCCAGATTTTGTGTATTGGAATATTCCAAGTTTAAAAGGCAGTGCGGTTTTACCTTCGACTGTTGATTTATATATTGATGGCGTAAATATTTATCAGAAAAAGATTTCACCTGGAGATTATAACTTACAAACAGGTGCCAATATTGAAAGTGCCGGTACAGCGCAAATGGTTGTACAAGATGTATTGGGGAATACTACTGTTAGAAGCTTCCCGGTATTAATTAGTAGTAAATTGCTTAAAGAAGATTTAAATGATTACAACATATCATTAGGGAAACTACGCTTCAGTTATGACGAAGAAAATAGCGATTATCGCGATTTTTTTAGTTCAGCCTATTGGCGTAGAGGTGTCACCAGTCGTACCACGTTGGGTGCAAGTGCAACCTATAGTGACAAAGTAAAAAATGCAGGACTGCTATGGACGCAAGCGGTCAATCGATGGTTTGTTTTAGACAGTATTTTTTTAGGCAGTAAAACCGATAATGACGATGGTTATTCTGCAGGTTTGGCTATCAGTCGTAATTTCGGGAAACTCAATTTTGGTGTGAGTTCACGCTATGCTACAAATGATTATCGGGCATTGGGTTATGAAGATAATCATATTTTTCCAAAATTTGAAAATATGGCGTATTTAAGTTTTGCTAATTTTCCATTTTTTCAAAATTTAAACCTGAATTATATCGAACAAACCCAGTATGAATCTAATGATCCTTTATTTGAATTAGAGGATCGCAAAATGCTCACAGTGGGTGTGAGTCGCGAAATTACACAGAATTTAATGTATACCGCCAATTATTTTAAAGAATTTGGTGATAGCGATGACTCAGGTGCTTTTATTACATTTTCTTATAATTTTGGTGGTGGTAAACGTATTCAGGCTGATGCAGGTACCAATAAATCCGGCGGTGTACGTTTCATCCAAAATGCATTTGGTGAATATGGTGCAAATTATGCGCTCGGTGTGGATTATCGCAATGATGAAACGGTATTAAATGCCTATGGTGGTTTGTCCACTGATGTAGGTGATTTAACCCTAAGTCATCTCTATAGTGAAAATGATTCAACAACACAGGTTGGCTACCGTGGCGCTATGGTGTGGTTGGGTGGTCAATACGCATTGACCAGTTTTGTCGATAATGCTTTTGCTTTAGTGAATGTTGGTGGTCGTGAAGATATTGATGTCATGCGATCAATGTCTCCAGTCGCGAAAACCAATAAAAAAGGCTATGCCTTTGTACACGATATCGTTCCTTATATTAATTACGATATTTCATTTGATGAAAATCAATTGCCGATCGAAAGCAAAGTTCCGAATGCTGCACATCGTTTAGTCGCATTAAGACAGCGTGGTTACAACATTAATTTTTCAGTATTTGATACACAACAAATATTGGTCAAAATATTGGATGAACAAGGTCATCAATTTGTTGCAGGAAGTGAAGTTGCAATTGATAACCCAGAAGCTGATGTTTATCCAGTGGGTTCAGATGGCACGGTAATGTTATATGGTTTGGTTGAAGGCTACTACAAGTTGACGGTGAGGACCAGTGGTGGTCGATCTTGCCAAACAGCGTTAACAGTGCCGAAAAAGGTAGAAAACCAAACTCCTGAATTAATTACATTGCAGTGTAAATAAAGGAGTATTTCCAATGAAAAGTATTTTACTCATCTCAGCAGCGTTATTTAGTTCAATGACATTTGCAGCGCCGAGTCGCTGTGAAATGGGACGAATCAGTGAAACCAATATGCGCTTGGCAAATTACTATAATAGTCAAGCGGCGAGTTCATTTAGTGTCGATTGTTCAGGTAAATACCGCATACGCTTTAATAGTCGTAATTTGCAGGATACTTCGGGCAGTAGTTTTGTGACGAATGGCCCGATTAAGCTGAAAACACGAATGACTGTTTCAGGTGCGATGGAAAATCTGTGGAATGTTTCTACCGAGCAAGGGGCTGGCAAAAATAACTATGTGATTGCTGTGCGTTTGGTAGAACGAGTGAATGCAACGACACCTGCAGGAATCTACCGCGATACAGTCTTTGTAAATATGGTGTTTTGAGATGCTTAGCGACCGATTTTTTTCATGGCTAAGGTGATTATATGTTAAATGATGAATTTATACCGTTAGATTGAAGCTTGAGGATAGATATTTAGGTGAATCTTGGGCTTTAATCTAAGTAGCTTAATTTTCTGCTATGCGTATAAAGTCAGAAATGAAGGAAATTTGATTTCAGCATATGCTTCCCCGATAACAACTTTAGACACCGTTTTAATCAGTTATTTGATGAGCTCGATATACACGCTAAATGGTCAGTTCCTGCAAAATGGGAAGGGGATGTTACCCCATTGGAATGTCTAAGCTTACAGTGTGTAGCCGAAGAAGCATTAACCAATATTGTGAAGCATAGTCATGCGACCGTGGTGCAGATCCGAATTTATTATGAAAACTCGGCGTTGATAATGGAAGTTGAAGACAATGGCGTGGGGGGTGATGTGGATCTGGTCAATCAAGCCGGTTTGAGTGTGGGGCTTCGTAGTATGAGTGGGTGTTTAGAACGGATGAACGCAGATATGCAAATAGCTTCTCGTGCGGGTCAGACGATTTTAAAAGTGATTAAAAAATTACGGATAAATCATGATTTTGTAGATGAAATAAGATAATTTCTTTCAATAAACTGTCATCAAATAATCATCAAAATGCAAAAAACTGCTGCTTAAACTGTGGATAAACATTTATAAGAAGCATGTAAGATCATGACAGAATCGGCTAACGATTTGGGGTGTATGCAGGATGAACCTGCACGCTTTCAATTCCAATTTAAGCATATGCAATCACGAATGGATGTGCAAACGGTCTCAACCTTAATCCGTCCAGGTCTAAAAGTCGCCATTGTTACAGATACGTGGGCGCCAGAAATTAATGGTGTTGCACATTCTTTATTGCAGTTGTGTAAAGGCTTGCAGCAACAAGGCAACTCAATATTTTTAATACGTCCTGAACAGTCCGAAAGTTGTCAGGATTTCAAACCTGATCAAGAGTGTTTGGTTCGAGCGCAGTCGATTCCTAAATATTCAGGTTTACAATTTGGCTGGCCGCAACTAATTAAGCTGAGTAAAGCTTTAAAAAAAGCCCAAGTCGACATTGTGCATATAGTCACTGAAGGGCCTTTGGGTTTTGCCATGCTTCAATTGGCGCATTCTTTACACATCCCTGTGTCTAGTGGTTTTCACTCGGCCTTTCATGACTTTAGTCGTTTCTTTGATTTAGCGTTTTTAATGAAGCCTGTACAGCATTATTTACGATGGTTTCATAACAATACTCAACTCACCTGTGTCCCGAGCCAAGATACTGCAGATGCCTTGCATCGATTAGGTTTTAGTTGTCCATTGGTGGTGGTGGGACGAGGTGTGGACCATAGTCGATTTTCTCCCTCACATTATCGAGCAGAACTGAGACAACAGTGGCAAGCAGATGAACATACCCGCGTGATGCTCTATGTCGGTCGGCTATCTCCTGAAAAAGAGGTGGATGTTTTAATTTCAGCCTATCGTTCGATGTTGGCCATGGGTGCACGAACGAAATTGGTCATTGTAGGTGATGGGCCAGATTGTGAACGATTAATGCAATTGGCAAAATCCCTAGATGTTATTTTTATGGGAAGTTTAAGTGGTCAGGCTTTATCGGAAGCCTACGCCAGTGCGGATGTTTTTGTTTTCGCAAGTCAGGTTGAGACCTTTGGTAATGTGGTTTTGGAGGCAATGGCCAGCGGATTGCCGGTGATTGCATATAATGCCGCATGTGCCCAACTGTACGTGAGAAATCAGCAAACGGGATGGTTGTGTCATTTATCTCGAACCGATGAATTTATTCGTCTTATGCAACAATTGCCGCAACGCGCTAAATTAAAAACCATGGGCATCGAGGCGGCAAAAGACGCTGCTAAAATCGGATGGCAATATCCTGTACAGCAATTTGAGCAAGCGCTATATCGCGTGGTGGATCAAGCCATGATGAGCCAATGGAGCTAGCGCTATTGGTTATATACTGGTTGAGCATCCTCATAACCAATATTCATTGAACTGTCATCAAAGCATCATTGCACTGTCAAAAAGAGAACCTAAGCTGAGTCAAACACAGATCTCAACTTGTAAAAATAACAACACAAATCTAGCTCAACCCCAACACAGTCAGGCTTTGACTGTAGATAGGAGATTAGCGATGAATTTTAAAAATGCAAAAACAAGAATGCTGCACCTCGATTTAAAAGGCTGTATTTATCTCAATCATTTTTCACATCAACAAGTTGTGGCTGATATATTTAAAATGGTGAGTCGACTTGGTGATGGTGTGTTTTGGTATGTCATGTTGGCGACGGTCTGGATCGTGCAGGGCATGTCTTACAGTGTACAAATCGTTTATGTATTACTAGGTGGTTCAGTTGGCACCTCGATCTATAAACTCCTCAAAAAGAAAACTGTGCGCCCAAGACCGTACCAAGTGCATCAAGTGATTCGCTTAGGTGAACGCCCTCTAGATCATTTTAGTTTTCCATCGGGGCATACTCTACATGCGGTTATGGCAACAACAGTGCTGGGCTATATTCAACCCATGTTGTTGGTCTTAATGTTGCCCTTTAGCTTATTGGTGGCATTATCTCGCATGATCTTAGGTTTGCATTACCCGAGTGATGTTGCTGTCGGTGCTGCTATAGGTGCTGCAGTGGGTGCGGCGATTATTCTCTGTGCACCTCTTTTGGGTTTGGTTTTATAGTTTGATGTGGACACCACAATTGCAAAATCTGGTAATAAAAAAATTAAAAGGGTTTATCACGTCGAATTGCTGAAATTTGTTAAAGTAAGCCATCATTCTATAGACGATGTTAGGAAGACCCATGGGTTTACGCTGGACAGATACCATTGATATCGCAATTGAGCTGTATGAAGCTCACCCTGATGTTGATCCGCAATGGATTCGCTTTACTGACCTACATGCATGGGTATGTGCATTGCCAAATTTCACTGATGACCCTGAAAAGTCGACTGAAGGTCTGCTTGAGGGAATTCAGATGGCCTGGATTGATGAGGCAAGTTAATCCCTACATCGAAAAAAGCAATTTTTTTGTATAGCAAAAGCAGAAAATAGCGCATTATTCGGTATAATGCGGCAAATTTTTCACGTCAAATTGACTTAAGGAGCCTCTCATGGCTATTGAACGTACTTTATCTATCGTTAAACCAGACGCAGTTGCTAAAAACCACATCGGCGACATCTTTGCTCGTTTCGAAAAAGCTGGTCTTCAAATCGTTGCAACTAAAATGAAACACTTGACTCAAGCTGAAGCTGAAGGCTTCTACGCTGAGCACAAAGAACGTGGTTTCTTTGGTGACCTAGTTGCATTCATGACTTCTGGTCCAGTTGTAGTTTCAGTTCTTGAAGGCGAAAACGCAGTTCTTGCTCACCGTGAAATTCTTGGCGCAACTAACCCTAAAGAAGCTGCTCCTGGTACTATCCGTGCAGACTTCGCTGTAAGCATCGACGAAAACGCTGCTCACGGTTCTGACTCTGTAGCATCTGCTGATCGTGAAGTTAACTACTTCTTCGCTCAAACTGAGATCGCTCCACGTACTCGTTAATTCGAAGTATTCAAACCAGATAAGTGGTATACTGCTTGTCTGGTTTTTTTATTCTCTGAATAATTCTTTGCTCAATAACTGAGCTTCTCCTTTGATCTTTAGACATGGTTTAGGTAATTACACATGAGTACTGAAGTAGTCGCTACATCAGCTGTTTCTGATGCACAGCAACAATCTCCATCCGCTCCGACGCAGCAAAATACTGTTGAGAAAGTGAATTTACTGGGCATGTCACGTCCGCAAATGGAAAAATTCTTCGAAGAAATGGGGGAGAAAAAGTTCCGTGCTGGGCAGGTGATGAAATGGATTCATCAGTTCTTCGTGACTGATTTTGCTGAAATGACCAATATTTCAGGCAAATTGCGTGAAAAACTAGAAAAGATTTGTGAAATTAAAGCGCCTGAAGTGGTGCATAAAAATTATTCAAAAGACGGTACTCGTAAATGGGTATTCCGTGTGGGTGATGGTGCAGGTTCATTGGTTGAAACTGTACTCATTCCAGCAGAAGATAAAACCGGTGCACGTAAGACCTTGTGTATTTCGTCACAAGTAGGCTGTGCTCTGGACTGTTCATTCTGTTCAACTGGTAAACAAGGCTTCCAACGTGACTTGAGTCAAGCTGAAATTATTGGACAGCTTTGGATGGCGAACTTCTCTTATATGGAAGATGTGCCAGTTGCTGATCGTGAGCGTTCAGTGACCAACGTGGTGATGATGGGCATGGGTGAGCCGCTGTTGAACTATGATGCCGTATTGAATTCAATGCGTATCATGCTGGATGACTTTGCGTATGGCATGTCGAAGCGCCGTGTGACTTTATCAACCTCAGGTGTGGTGCCTAAAATTGACCAATTGGCACAAGACATTGATGTAGCCTTGGCCATTTCACTCCATGCGCCAAATGATGAATTACGCAACGAACTTGTTCCGATCAATAAAAAATATCCGTTGGAACAGTTGATTGCAGCGTGTCAGCGTTATATCGCCAAAGACGGTAATGAAAGTTCGCGTAAACACGTGACCATCGAATACGTGATGTTAGATGGTGTAAATGACCATCCTGAACATGCACAGCAAATGTTAAAGCTGTTGAAAAACTTACCAAGCAAAATTAATTTGATTCCGTTTAACCCGTTCCCGCATGCGCCATACGGTCGTTCAAGCCGTAACCGTATTATTTCTTTCCAAAAAACTTTGTCTGATGCCGGTTTTGTGTGTACGATTCGTCAGACACGTGGTGATGATATCGACGCTGCGTGTGGACAACTCGTGGGGCAAGTTGCTGACCGTACTCGTCGTGCGGAGCAATGGAAAAAGAAAGTTGCGCAGCAAAATGAGATACTGCGCTCACAAGGATAATAAAGAGGCAGCCAATTGAAAAAGTTAACGTATAAGTTCACTTTCGTTTCAGCTTTATGTGCATCGGTTTTGGCATTAACAGCATGTCAAACGCCTGAGATTGGGAAAAAAGACCCAGAGAAAGCCGTAAAAATCAGAACGCAATTGGCTGTTGAACACCTGAAAGCAGGGGATTTGGACTCTGCTAAACGTGCATTAGATCAGGCTTTAGAGGTGGATTCTCGCGATTCCCAAGCCAATATGATGATGGGTGTCTTACTACAACGAGAAGGCAGTCCAGCCAACTTAGAAAAAGCAGATAGTTATTTTAAGCGTGCAATTTCAGCAGACTCAAAAAATTCTCAAGCACGTAACAACTACGGTACGTATTTATATCAAGTTGAGCGCTATAATGATGCGATTGAACAGTTCAGCATCGCAGGTTCAACTTTAGGTTATGATCAACGTTTCAAAGCATTGGAAAATTTAGGTCGTATTTACCTGAAAGTGGGTGATGTGGCGAATGCTGAAAAATCATTCAAACAAGCTTTGCAGGCTAATCGTGATTCCTATGTTTCAATGTTAGAGTTGTCTGAAATCTTTTATTTGAATCAGCAGTTCCCTGCTGCCACACAAATGTATGAACAATTTGTACGTGCAGTAGGACAAAAAAATCAGGGTGCGCGTGCACTCTGGATTGGCATTCGAACAGCGCGTGCCAATGGCGACAATTTGGGTATGCAAGTACTGGTCAACCAGTTACGTGCTTTGTTCCCAGAAAGTCCTGAATACCAACGCTATTTGCAATTACAGTACAGTACTGAGGCCGTATGGAAGTAAATCCTAATTCACCGCAATCGAATGGTTCGAGCGTAGCTCCAAATGCATTAGGAAATGTACAACGCCCAGGTGAGTATTTACGTCAAGTACGTATTACGCAAAAACTGGAACTTGAAGCTGTCGCATCAGAACTCAATATTCCATTAAAAACACTGACTGCACTTGAGCAAGATGATTATAAGTCATTGCCTGAAGCGACCTTTATTAAAGGTTACTACCGCACTTATGCCAAATATTTAAAAGTTGATGCAACCAATATCATTCAACGTTTTGATGATATTTATGCTAACGATACGGGATTGTTGCCAAATCACGCGTTAAACAATTCACCGATTAAAATTATGGGTAAATTACCCGGTTCTAACCGTGACCGTAATCGTAAATGGATCAAACGTGGTCTGATTGCATTGGCTGTGTTGGTAGTCATTGGTGCGATCGTGGCAGCGATTCAGGGTATGACCTCGGGCAGCGATAATGAAGATGCTGTGACCAGTGATGTCGCTTCAGAAGTTCAAGTCCTCGACATGAATGGCGGAAATGCAGCGGTCAGCGGTGATCAATTGACATTGACCTTCAGTAGCCCAACTTCAGTACATATTGTGGATTCTACGGGTAAGGTGTTAGCGACAGGTCGTCAAGCATCGACGCTCAACTTAAGCGGTGAAACACCATTCCAAATTCGTTTGGATGATGCAACAGCAGTGTCATTAAGCTTAAATAATGAAAATATTTCATTGTCACCATATACCGTAAACGGCAAAGCAGATTTCCGTTTATCACGTTAAGGGACAACAGAGCAGACTGAACAATGATTGAAAATCCAATTAAGCGCCGTCCAACGCGTAAAATTAAAGTAGGTTCGGTGTATGTCGGTGGTGATGCGCCGATCAGCATCCAAAGTATGACCAATACTGAAACCTGTGATGTCGAAGCGACCGTGGCACAGATTCAGCGCTGTGTAGACGTCGGTGCGGACATCATGCGTGTTTCTGTACCGAGTATGGAAGCTGCTGAAGCTTTTGGTGAAATTCGTAAACGTGTACAAGTGCCATTGGTTGCCGATATTCACTTTGATTATAAAATTGCTTTACGTGTTGCAGACCTTGGTGCAGATTGTTTGCGTATTAACCCGGGTAATATTGGCTCAGAAGCTAAAATTCGTGAAGTGGTAGCTGCTGCACAACATAATGACATTTCAATGCGTATTGGTGTCAATGCAGGCTCACTGGAAAAAGATATTCAAAAGAAATATGGTGAGCCTACAGGTCAGGCTTTGCTTGAATCTGCAATGCGCCATATTGATATTTTAGACCGTTTAAATTTCCATGAATTTAAAGTGTCAGTCAAAGCATCCAATGTCTTTCTGACGATGGATGCGTACCGCTTGCTTTCTGCACAAATTGATAACCCATTACACTTAGGTGTGACTGAAGCAGGTGTATATCGTACGGGTTCAGTCAAATCTGCTATCGCTTTAGGCGGTTTGTTGATGGAAGGCATTGGTGACACCATGCGTATTTCATTGGCAGCAGAGCCTGAAGAAGAAATCAAAATTGGCTTTGATATTTTAAAATCATTGGGTTTACGTTCAAACGGCATTAACTTTATTGCGTGCCCAAGTTGTTCACGCCAAGAGTTTAATGTCATCAAAGTCATGCAAACATTGGAAGAGCGTTTAGAAGATATTCGTACCCCAATGGATGTATCGGTGATTGGTTGTAAAGTGAATGGTCCGGGTGAAGCCAAAGAAGCCGATATTGGTGTAGTAGGTGCAAGTCCGCGTTCACTGGTGTATCGTAATGGCGAAAAGAGCCATTTAATTGACACAAATCAGTTGGTTGACGAAATCGAAGCGATGGTTCGTCAACGTGTTAGCGATCTTGAAGACGCTAAAGCTAAAGAGATTATTCGCACAAGTTTTTCTGAGTAGATCATGAGTTCAATCGTCGCAATCAAAGGTTTTAATGACATTCTTCCTACGCAAAGTCCTGCATGGAGACGTCTAGAACAGCATCTATCTAGCCTGATGGATGCTTATGGTTATCAGCAAATTCGCTTGCCGATTGTGGAGCAGACTCATCTGTTCAAACGTTCTATTGGTGATGCAACGGATATCGTTGAAAAAGAAATGTACACATTCTTAGACAAAGGTAATCCGCCTGAGTCTTTGACTTTGCGTCCTGAAGGTACCGCAGGGTGTGTGCGTGCAATGCTTGAACATAACTTACTTCGTGGTGCTACACCGCGTGTATGGTATGTCGGCCCAATGTTCCGCTATGAAAAACCACAAAAAGGTCGCTACCGTCAGTTCCATCAATTTGGCGTAGAAACTTTTGGTGTTGCAACACCAGATCAAGATGCAGAATTGATTTTAATGACTGCACGTTTGTGGAAACGCATGGGCGTTGCAGATAAAGTTCAATTAGAGCTCAATACTTTAGGTGAGTCTGATGAACGTGCAGCTTATCGTGCAGCATTGGTTGAATTCTTAGAGTCACATAAAAATGACTTAGATGAAGATTCACAGCGTCGTCTAACCACGAATCCACTGCGTATTTTGGATTCTAAAGATGCAAAAACACAAAGCATTTTGGAAAATGCGCCAAAACTTCACGACTTTATGGGTGAAGAAACGTTGGCTCACTTTGCTCAATTGCAGCAGTATTTGACTGATGCTGGTGTTGGTTTTGTGATCAATCAAAAATTGGTTCGTGGTCTCGACTATTACAACAAAACGGTCTTTGAATGGACAACCACGCACTTAGGTTCTCAAGGAACGGTATGTGCTGGTGGTCGTTATGACGGTTTAGTGGGGCAGCTTAAAGGTAAAGCAGACCAGTCGGTGCCCGCTGTTGGTTTTGCAATGGGTATGGAGCGTTTGCTTCTTCTACTTGAACAAGTGGAAGACAATACTCCTGTGCGTGACTGTGAGCTATTCTTGGTTTCAGATCCTGCAACTCAAGGTAAAGCGTTGGTACTTGCTGAACAAATTCGTGATCAACTTGAAGCGGCGGGTAGCAACATTCGCTTAAAAGTTGGTTCACAAGGTTCAATGAAATCGCAAATGAAAAAAGCCGACCAATCGGGTGCTTTATTTGCTGTGATTTACGGTGAACGTGAGCAAGCAGCAGGGCAAGTGCTGGTAAAAGAGCTAGCGATTGCAGAACAACACGAAGTGAATGTGGCAGACTTTGTTGCCTTCATTATCGAAAAAATTTCTTCAAAATAATCCCTATAACATAAGGAAAAGGTAATTTCATGAGCGCATTGAGTGAAGAAGAACAACTTGATAATTTAAAATCGTTTGCTAAAAAATATGGCTCTGCCATTGTTAGCGGCATTTTAATTGCGTTGATTGCCTTTTTCGGATGGGAATACTGGCAGAAGAAAACTTTGGCTGAATCGCAAATGCAAACAGCCAAAGTACAGCAGTTAATGGATGATGCTCAGTCGGCGACTGGCGATGCGTTTACACAACTTTCTGCGACTGCAGATAAAATTGTAAAAGAAGCGCCAGATTCGCCACAAGCCATCCAAACTCAGTTGCTTATGGCAAAATTGGCGTATGATAAAGCGGATTATGCCAATGCTGAAAAAGCTTTGAAAAAAGTTGAAAATTCAAAAGTTGATGATGCAGGCTTAGTTCAATTGGTGAAATTACGTTTGGCGTATGCACAATTGGCACAAAAGAAATTTGATGAAGCATTAAAAACTTTAGAAGCGGTTAAAGAACCTGCTTTTCAAGCAACTGCAGATGAAGCCCGTGGCGATGTCTATGTTGCAAAAAATGATATCGAAAATGCAAAGAAAGTTTATCAAAGTGCATGGGATGCTTTGGTTGAGCGACAAGAAGAACGTCAAATTTTACAAATTAAACTCGAAAGTGTAGGCGTTTTAGTTGATGATCCTGAAATTGAACGTCCGATTATAGATACACAAGTGGAAGCAACTGAATGAATAGAAAATACAAAATTACCTGTGCGCTGACAGTTTTAACACTTGCTTTGGCTGGTTGTGCAAATAAAGGAAAAGTAGAAAAAGTAAAACCAAATCCTTTACCAAAATTGGAACAGGCAAAAACTTTAGCACCTGTATTTTCAAACAGTGTGGCTTCAACTGAAGAAGCAGATCCACTGCGTTTACGTATGGATGCAGATAATGGCGTTGTTTTTAGCGTAAATCCTAATGGCGAAGTTCAAGCCTACAAAGGCAAAGAGCGTTTATGGCAGAAGAAAATCTCTAAACAAGGTTTGACTGCAGGTGTAGAAGCAGCTGACGGAATTGTGGTTGTTGGTAATGCAAAAGGTCAATTATTTGCATTAGATCAGGCAACAGGTGAACAAAAGTGGACGGCGCAATTAACCGGTGCGTTACTTTCACCGTCGTTGATTCAAGCAGGTCGCGTTATTTCAGTTACCAATGATGGTACGGTATACGCAAACGATGTGGCAACGGGCCAACAAACTTGGACCTATAACTTGCCAAATGTGCAGTTTAGTTTACGTGGTATGGCAGCACCGGTATCACTCGATGCGCGTCATGTTCTCATCGCTTCTTCAAATGCCTATATCTATGTGATTGATGCATTGAGCGGTATTCCGAAAATGCAGCGTCGTGTTGCAGTGTCAGACGGTCGTTCAGATGTACAACGTCTCATTGATATTGACGGTGAACCGACTGTAGCAGGTCAATTTTTAATTACCACCAGTTACCAAGGCCAAGTGACAGCGCTTGATCTTGCCTCACAACAAGTGATCTGGAGCAATGATGCGAGCAGCATTCAGCGTCCTGAAGTTGCGGGCAATGGTGTCTTTGTGACACAAACTGATGGTAAAATTGTGGCTTATGAAATTACCACTGGTCAAACATTGTGGGAAAATGACCAATTGCTTAATCGTAATTTGAGTAACCCAGTGATGTTAGGTCAAGACCTTGTGGTTGGTGATCTGGATGGTGTACTTCACTTAATCAACCCAGCGACAGGCGAGTTGGTTGGTCGTTCTAAAACCAGTGGTGAAGTACGTTCACTACGTGTAATTGACAACCAATTATATGTGTCGACACGTAAGGGTGCATTAAGCATTTGGCAGAACCGTTAATTTTTCTGCGGCTTATGTTAAAATAAGCCAAACCGTATTTTTAACGCGGGGGATTGAATCATCAATGCCCCGTGTTTTTATTTATTTTAGGCATTTATCCTATTTCCATTCTTCCTAAGCTTTCTGATGTTCAGACCAGACCAAACTGGCTGATCTGGAATAAAGGTTAATCTATGAAACCCGTAATTGCGCTCATTGGTCGTCCGAACGTCGGAAAATCAACGTTGTTTAACCAGATAACCAAGAGCCGTGATGCTCTCGTTGCTGACTTTGCCGGTCTGACTCGTGACCGTAAGTATGGTGACGCGACTTATCAAAATAAATCTTTCATTGTCGTTGATACTGGGGGTATTGGCGAAACTGAAGGTGGTATCGATTCGTACATGGCAGAACAGTCAAAAACTGCCATTAATGAAGCAGATATTATTGTATTCGTGGTCGATGCGCGCGCAGGCTTATTGGCATCTGATGAGCAAATTGCACGTGACTTACGTACGCTAGGTAAAAAAGTTTATCTTGTTGCCAACAAAGTTGATGGTGTTCATGCCGAAGCAGCTTTAGTGGAATTCTTCAAATTGGGTATGGGTGAACCACTTCAAGTGGCTGCCAGCCATGGTCGTGGTGTTCAGCAAATGCTTGAAGAAGTATTGGCTGATGTACCTGAAGATGAAAGTGAAGAACAACACGATAAAGACACAGGCTTACGTTTAGCGATTATTGGTCGTCCAAACGTGGGTAAATCGACTCTAGTGAACCGTTTGTTGGGTGAAGACCGTGTGGTTGCATTTGACCAACCAGGTACTACACGTGACTCGATATATATCCCATTTGAACGTGATGGCAGTAAATACACATTAATCGATACTGCGGGTGTACGTCGTAAAGGTAAAGTGGACGAAATGATCGAGAAATTCTCGATTGTGAAAACTTTACAAGCGATGAAAGATGCGCATGTTGTGGTTATTGTTGTCGATGCACGTGAAGGGATCGTTGAGCAAGACTTGCATTTGATTGGTTATGCGCTTGAAGCAGGCCGTGCGATGGTGATTGCCATCAACAAATGGGACAACATGTCTGACTACGACCGTAAACAATGTAAATTAGATGTTGAACGTCGTTTTGACTTTATTCCATGGGCAAAAATTCACTTAATTTCTGCACTTCACGGTACAGGTGTTGGTGATCTTTATCCATCAATCCACCGTGCTTATGATTCTTCTCATTTGAAAGTATCACCTGCGAAAATCACTCAGATCTTGAATGATGCAACTGATGCGCACCAACCACCAATGGTTCAAGGTCGTCGTATCAAAATGCGTTATGCGCATATTGGCGGACAAAATCCACCGACGATTGTGATTCATGGTAACAAGGTCGATAAAACGCCAAATGACTATCGTCGTTACCTAGAAAACGTGTTCCGTAAAGTTTATAAACTTGAAGGTACGCCAGTCAAAATTGAATTTAAAACCTCTGATAACCCATTTGAAGGTCGTAAGTCGCAAATCGATGAGCGTACGGCGGCACGTAAACGTCGTTATGTTCAGAAGTTCAAAAAAGCGGAAAAGAAATTCAAACGCTAAGTTTAGATGAACAAAAAAAGCCTGCAGATATGCAGGCTTTTTTATTTCACTTTATTTATCTAAAAAGATCTCTGTACACGACAAATTTCATAGGATCCTTGTCCTATCAGGCTTTTTCTTTCTTAAAATTGCTAGCACTTTCTTAAATTCTTCTTTTTTTCCAAAACCAATCAAACGTAGAATAGCCATTTGAACATAGTCCAAACCGTAGCGAAATAAACTTACTGAAAGTCGTCCATGCTTCTTTATTTTTATCGCTTTTTTCCGATCATGTTGCCATTCACCTGTTAAATAGCACCAACAGAAACCGATAGCTAGCACTGCTATCAATTTCTTGACTCGTCTAGGGTCTGTTAAACGAGTATTTTCAAGATTGAATCCACGTCCTTTGAGACAACTAAATAACGTTTCGATTTCCCAGCGTAATGCATAATCACGAATAGCAGAAGCATTAAACATAGGAGAAACAACAAGTAAAAGTTCTCCATCTTCTAATCGTAGCGCACTAATATACAGTTTCACTCGACCAACCCAAATACGTCGTTTACGACATTCAGTTTGACCAACTTGAAGATGACGAAATAAATCACTAATTTTATGATTCTTGG
>NZ_VOYN01000029.1:0-42955 GCF_013420275.1 Acinetobacter sp. YH01020 | reverse complement strand
TCAACCGCATGAACATCACCTATCTTTGTCCACGCATAGCGGTTATCAGGAGTAGCTGAAAACCCTGTTTCATCAACATAACCTAATATAATTTCACCACGTGCCGCTTGCTCTCGTAATTTTTCAATCTGCTGTGTTGCTTGTTCAAATGCAATCGGATCTCTTTTTTTTCAAGCTATGACGGGTACGCTTGAAAACCATACCTGAATCACGTAAAAACTTACGAATGGTTTCAACAGACACGGACACTTCGTATTCTTCATGTAGTTTGACTCGGATTTGTTCTGCATTGAGTGGACTTGTATTGACCCAATCTAGGATTTTCGCCTGATAGTCTGAGATCAATGTATTGGGCCGACCTGAGCGATGACCTTCTTTAATCGATTCAAACTCATACAATTCCCAACGTCGGCGTTGTAGCCTTATGGTTTCTGGGATACGTTCTTGTAGAGTGGCAACTTCCGCAACACTTTTACCTTCAGAAAGCCAGAGAATAGTTTGGGCACGTTGTCTTTCACGCCAATGTTTTGCATGCTTGGCCAGAAAAATGAGTCGTTCTCGCTGTTCTAAACTAAGTGGTACAGAAACAATTCGAGGCATGTGTGAACATCTGTTAACTAAAAAAACTTTTTCGCATGATTAGTTATTTTTGTCAACTTACTTTGAATATCTTTCCATAATATAGTTTTAGTGCTTATTTCAGGCCCAGTTATAGTGTATGTGAAACCATCATTAAAATATTCAAAATCACCTTTATCCTGTCTTACACTCTCAAATTCATTTGTTTTATTTTTTATATCTTGTTTTAAATCAATAGAATCTACAAACCAAATATGAGGATGATAAATTATTGCATTCCAAATAATAAAAATACAAAGTGTAATAAACCAGATATAAGTAGTAATTACTATTGTAAGCACTGCCAATATAAACAAGATAAAACCAAAATTTAGGTTTAAAAATAATATAGTTGAAGTTCTTATTGGCAACCGTACTTTCATTGGTAACTTCTTGAACAAAATATCATCATCATTCAATTTTTCGTTACATTTAAAGTAAAAACAAATTGCCAGTATTAAAAATGATATTAAGCCGATGGATGTAAAATGTTTTTCCCATATTTGCCAATTAGATAAAAAATATATAAAAATGACCATAAATATTGAAATTGAACAATACATCGTAAGTAAGGAATTTAAAAAAATATGCATTCTCATTGATTTTTTAATGGTATAACTATACTTAAATATACATAAATTTAAAGCATCATGATCAAATATCTTTGTAAAATCAACACACTTAACTCTGAAAATTAATTTATATTCATAAGTCATTTTTCACTCAGTTCCAAATAAAAGATTCAAACAATAAGATTGGCTAGCAATTGATTAATCCACGCTTTGGAGAAGACAAAAGATTTTGATTAGGCCCACCTCACATCCAAGTAAGTTACATAAGTTTTAGTGACTTATGGTGGTCTGTCTTAAGAATCTTTATGCAATAGAGCCATAAACGAGCAAAACTCTACAAAATATTAAAAAAAATATTTACTCATAATTTTTAAATTTTACTCTTCACTCAACAATGCAATATATTGAAAATAAATAAATTACAAAAATATAGATAAACCTAATATAATATTCATAAACTTCACTTTCTTTTTTTATCTTCCCGATCAACAAATAACTCCCATTATAAATTAGATCAACAAAGATAATAAAAAAAACTACTGCACCAATAAAACTCCAGAAACCTATCCCAAAAAAGTAATACTTTATTAAAAAAATCAAAAACTCAATAATAAAAAAAATAGCTATAATTAGCCTTTTATAATCGTGATAAACTCTAATTACAAATTTATCCATTATTGTTCCTTTTTAAACTATCGATCCATCTCATTACGAACTGCATCATTATTTACTTCTTCAGTAGACATCAATTATTTAATACACATCACGGCGGTAACGACCTGCTTTACGCAGTGTATGCAGTTGTTCAATGCCCAGTATCTCTTGCAAAGTGGCATCTACCGCTTTGGCCATATTCAAACTGCCGCAGATATAGAGACAAGCCCCTTGCTCTAGCCAATCAAACAATTCAGCTTTTTTTACAACTAGGACATCTTGCACATACTTTTCAGCAAATCCATCACGAGAAAATACCCGATCGATTTCTGAAATTTTACCTTGGTTTTGTAATTCATGCAGTTCATCAGCAAAAATTGCATCGAAATCTTGTTGATGCTCACCATAAATTAACCAGTTTTGATAGTGCTCTTTTCGACACGTTGCTTAAGATGTGAAAGCAAACCCGCCATTCCTGAGCCATTGCCAATCATAATTGCCGACTTAACGCCCTCTGCTAAGTGAAAATTTGGATTCGCACGAATATAGGCATGAATACATTGTCCAAGTTTTAAATCGTGTGTTAATAAGCCAGAACCTAAACCTAGTTCATCGCCATGCTGCTCTTGACGTACGACGAGCTCTAAATCTTTTTAATTAAATAGAGTTTGATAATTTCACGCTTATACTAAACGACTGAATAAAGACTATAATAAAAATTAAAAATTCATTCGCCATTTGCGAAATCTTCGAGCAATCATGTCCAAAAATCTTGCAACGCTGATTGGATTCAGTGCAATCTTACAATGGTCTTCTATTGTTGGTTTACTTAAGAAAATTAGTTTCAGTATTGGCCCTGATCTTGCAGTGCTCTTTATGTATACATTGAGTGCAATTATTCTATTGCTCTTATTTAAAATTCCAAACCTTAAACTGGTTCCCCGCCAATTTTTGATATACGCCACTATTCTATTTGTGATTTATGAGTTGTGTTTTTCGTATGCCATTGCTTTGGCTCAAACTGCTCAACAAGCGATTGAAATCAGTTTAGTCAATTATTTATGGCCGAGTCTGACAATTGCCGCGTTAATATTATTTAAAGAATTAAAATTTAACTTTTTCGTAATCATTGGTTTAGCCATTAGTTTGGGCGGCATTATTTTAATCCAAACTGTTAACGGAAGTTTTAACTGGTCTACAGTCTTTACCAACATTCAGTCCAATCCATTAAGCTATTTTCTTGCTTTTATGGGCGCGAGTTTATGGTCACTCTACTGTGTGATTACACGTAAATACAGTCTTGGACATAACCCTATTTCATTCTTTTTCGTCGTGATCACGATTATGCTATGGCTAAAAATGTTGATATTTCACGGTATTCCGCGAATGCCTACCGTAGACTTACATACCGGTATGTATATGTTAATCGTGTCCATCGTGACTGCATTGGGCTATGCGGCTTGGAATGTAGGTATTATTAGAGGCAATATTACGATATTGGTGACTTTATCGTATTTTAGTCCGATTTTTTCTTCGGTTATTTCAATGTTTATTTTACAGACGCCACTGAGTTTAAGTTTTTGGCATGGTGCCATTTTGGTGACGTTAGGTTCGCTTGTATGTTGGATTTCAACCAGCTGGCCACAAATAAAAGCCAAATTAATGCAATTGCGCCATGAATAATATGAAGCAGTCACTTGGCTCATTTATCTTAAACTGAATAACAAAACCGCGATTAGGCACAGCATATGAAGTAACTGTATTGGTGCAAAATATAGAAAATATTTCCAGCCACCTGTGAGAAATGCATTCACACATTTTGAAATTGCATGGGCTGATAATCCAATCACCACAGCATAAACCAGTGTCAAATTATCGATATTACCTTGCATCACAACGGTTGCCATAGCTGCATGGACTTCAAAGAGTGATGCAAATAATGTCCCTAAAATTAAACCTTTATCACCTAAAGCGAGATTTAATCCATAAACAAGTGCTTGGATCAAAGTAAGCGTGATGGCAATGATTGCCGCCTGTTTTAAGCTAAACATTCGACTATCGGTATTTTCTAACGGCACTGGTTCATTTGCCTCTACACGAAGCATTTCCGGTTTGGAGTCATTATTAAGGTGAACTTTAGATGAGCCATAAATCAGATATAGCGCAGCAAGGACCAATATCAATATTCCGACGATACTTGGTATAACTAATATTTTAAACCAGGCAAAACTCACCCCAAGGACAATGATCAAAAGTTGAACCAATGTCGCAACACATGAAAAAAGTCCTGCCCCTGCATTACTTTTGGCACTGGCTTTTCCTGCTCGTACTTCCATGCCTAAGCTTGCGATTGTTGCTGTGCTCGACACAAAACCTGATGCCAAGGCCGATAAGATAATCGCTTTATCAGAAGATAGAAGCCGCTTGGCGATGTGCGCTAATGACTGCACCACCAAGATCAATATCAGTAATTTTAAAATCACATAGGGATTTAATACAGAACCCCAATAGGCCTGATTCGGCGTTAAAGGTAAGGCAATTAGGATCAATGCCAGTAAAAAGACTCCATCTCTTAACTCATAGTCTTTGATCCAATGCGCTGCAAAATGATGTAAGCCTTTTTTTCCAACTAGTATGAGGGTCAGCACCACAGCCAAACACGCAGCCAATGGAATATTAAATACACAAGCAGCGCCGATTAAATAGGTCATAACAAAAGCAAGTTCTGTGGTTATTCCAATATCTTGTTTTTGTTGACTTAATCCATAATAGCTAAACATACTGACGACAATTGCACCGATCGCACCAACAGCTAAATGGATTAAAAAACACAATGCTCCAAACAACGCACAAATGGTAAATGAGCGTAAACCAGCAAAACTCTGTTCACTGTCCAAATTGTTGTTACGTTGACGCTCCAAACCGATGAGCAATCCACAGCCTAAAGCCGAAGCTAAAATAGTTAACAATGCTGGGAAGGATAATGTTTGTATGAGTATTTCCAAATTTAAGCCCTCCCATCAATACATTGTTTATATTGGCAATATAAATAAAAAATAATTAAAAAAAATTAACGCTAAAATTCAAAAAATAAATATATAAATTGAACAACTTGAGCATTTTCAATCATGTTTAAAGTTTATTCACCCTTTAAATCATAAACAATTCCATGATAAATATCCTAGTGGACATCAAATATTTCTCATATTTAATTAAAAATATATTCGAAAAACTAACTTAAATTTGGCCTTAATTTGCTTTCATGACTGTTTAAAGCACACATTAAGCCCAAATCACCATAATGGCCGCAATCACCACAAGGGCTAATCCCCAATGATCGGTTCTTGCGAGTTTTTCCTTAAAGAAATATGCAGAGATTAAGAGGCTAAATAAGATTTCGATTTGACCTAGGGTTTTGACAATCGCAACCGTTTGCATACTCATAGCAGTAAACCAGCCCAAGGATGCTAGAAAGCTACAGACACTAACGCGAAAGGTTAGACCGACTCTATCCCACATGGCAATGAGCGTTTTGCGGCTAAATAGACTGAGGTACAGCAGCATAATCACACATTGAAAGCCAATTACACTCAACAGTACCCACGCCGCACGATGCAAAGTCGGTAAATCACTTAGCTCTAAACTGGCTTCACGAACCAATAAAGAGGTAATTGCAAAACTTAATCCACTTCCTACACCGATGAATAAAGTTGGCAGAGATAATTTTTGTCGTTGAGAACCTTTGCTTAAAAGAAAAACGGCAACACTACCAACCAAAACACCAATCCAACCAAATAAAGTTAAATGTTCACTTAAGAAAATCACCCCCACTATGGCCGCAAAGATGGCTTCACTTTTCGCTAAACCGACACCAATGGCATAATTCTTTTGTTTAAAAAGCAAGACCATCAAAATCGTCGCTAAAATTTGACTTAGTCCTGCAATCACCACATAAACCCAAAACATAGGTGTAAATGTGGTTACCTGAGTCACAGGCTGTTGTTGGTACAACACGAACAAATAAATGCAGGCAAATGGGAGCCCAAAAATAAACCGTGCAAGGGTGACACCATACACATCAACAGTGGTACTGAGTTGTTTTTGAAATGCATTGCGCCATGACTGCATAAAAGCAGCCATTAAAGTGAATAAGATCCAAACTGGAAACATAAGAAAGGTGGTTTAACGGTGGATGCCTCATCAATTTACGCTTTTATTGAATTGAATGCGACCCAACACGGCTAGATTATTCATTGAACTTGGTTATAGATTCGTTGAAAAAAATTTATTTAAAAACCTGATATTAAGAACTTGGTATGTATCGAAAGGTAAGTTTTTATAAAAAAATGCAAAGGCATATCACCTTTGCATTTTGCACTTTACCAACATTTAGTTAGCGACTTACGTTAAGTTAGCTTTCAAGTAGTACAGCACCAAATTGCTCACGTAGATCTTTTTTCAGCATTTTACCTGTTCCACTCAAAGGAATAGCATCCACGAAAATCACTTTATCTGGCACCTGCCATTTAGCGACTTTATTTGCATAGTAATCCAAAATTTCTGTATCAGATAAATCGACATCTGGCTTTTTAATCGCAATCAATACAGGACGCTCATCCCATTTCGGATGGGTCGCTGCAATCACTGCCGCCATTGCAATTTTAGGATGTCCCATAGCTAAATTTTCTAACTCAACAGAAGAAATCCATTCACCGCCCGATTTAATCAAATCTTTTGAACGGTCACTAATTTTTAAGAAACCGTCTTCGTTAAGAGTTGCAATATCCCCTGTATCAAACCAACCATCTGAGGTTAATGCAGACTCTGTTTTGCCAAAGTAATTGCCAATAATCCAATGCCCTTGGATCTGTAAATTACCCGTCGTTTCGCCATCACGTGCAACTTCGTGTGTACCGTTTTCTTCATCGGTAATACGTAAATCGACCCCGAATGGCGGACGACCTTGTGACAATCGTACTTGTAATTGTTCTTCTTCAGATAATAACAAATGTTTGGCTTTAAACTGGTTTGAAGAACCTAATGGACTGGTTTCGGTCATTCCCCAAGCATGAATCGTTTCGCAGTTAAATTGTTCTTTAAACACTTTTAACATCGCAGGTGGGCAAGCAGATCCACCAACCACATTACGCACTAAACTTTGGAGCTGACTACCCGCTTGCTGCGCAGCATTGATTAATCCCTGCCAAATCGTTGGAACACCCAATGCAACAGATACTTTATAATCATCAATCATTTGCGTCAGGCTCGCACCATCTAAACCTGGGCCTGGTAGCACTAAAGTGCAACCTACCATAGCCGCAGCATATGGCGTACCCCATGCATTGACATGGAACATCGGCACAACAGGCATCATAATATCTCGCGCTGAGATATTTAATGAATCCGGCATACAAATCGCATAACTGTGTAAGACTGTTGAACGATGGCTATACAACACGCCTTTCGGATTGCCTGTGGTACCCGAGGTATAACATAAAGAACTAGCCGATAATTCATCTAATTCTGGCCATGTATAGCCTGCAGATTGTCCCGCAATAAGTTCATCATAAAATTTAACATCTGGCACCGCTTCGACAATTGCTGCATCTGGTGCATCTAAACAAATAAAATGTTCAACAGATTTTAATAGTGGTTTTACTGCTTTGATTAAAGGCAAAAAGGTTTTATCAAATAACATCACGCGGTCAGCGGCATCATTGATGATAAAAATTAATTGTTCTGGAAATAAACGCGGATTAATGGTGTGACATACATAACCACTACCTGAAATAGCATACCAAGACTCTAAATGACGATGGTTATTCCAAGCGATGGTCGCAACACGATCCCCTAAATTTAAACCGAGTGAAGCAAGAACATTAGCAAATCGTTTTGAATTTTTATGAACATCACCCCAAGTGGTTTTCGTAATCGTTGTGTCTGTATTTTTTGAAATCACTAAACTATCCGCATGATAGCGACCCGCATGTTCAATCATGCTACTAATCAAAAGCGGTTTAAACATCATATTACCAAGCATTCTTTGCTCCCACATTCATCCATATTGAGTTGTTGTTTTTCCACACTGTCCTGCAGATTTTTTAAAACTTTGCACCATGTCAAAAGTGATTGTTCTTTATCGACAAGGTTAAAGCAGTAGATATGAAACGCATATCCAAAACTGATTCTTATGTTTTAACCTTAATTGATTTTAGAATCCACTGTTTTATTGCTCAAAATATGAATGCTTTAGTGGTATATAATGCAAAAATTAATAGCATCATCCCAATTCAAAATATGTTCCTATTTTGTTTCCGCTCTGTTGCTTTAAAAAATGTCGATTTCAGTTATCAAATAATTGACTGAATCAATTGGCATAAAAAAAACCCAGTCTAGATACACTGGGTTCGACGCATTAGCCGTTGTAGTTAAGTTGAAATAGTTACAGCACTTCAAACTCAATACGACGGTTTTTCTTACGACCTTCAGGCGTAGCATTGTCTGCTACAGGCTTATTTGAGCCCATCCCTTCAGTACTTAAGTTCGCCGCTGCAATATTTTTTGAAATCAGGTAGTTTTTAACTGCATTAGCACGATCTTGGCTTAAACTTAAGTTTTTCTCAGGATTCCCCGAGCTGTCTGTGTGACCAATAATTCGTACTTTTTTCCCACCGACGCGATTCAGTGCGACAACCATTTCATCTAAGATCTGTACCCCAGATGGCGCTAAAATAGCACTGCCCGATTCAAATTCAATAATACGATTACGTAAAGCCGCATTAATAATTGCCTGTTCAGCCTGATTGACAGAAAGCTGTGCATTGAAACGAAAAGGTGCTGTGACCAAAGACTGAAACTTGGTGGTCGTGGGTTGGATATCGTTTTGATTCGACATCTTGCCACTTAAATCGACTTGCGTTCCGCGAACAGAGAGTTTTCCCTGTTTTACTTTTTTTAAGTCATCATTAATCATTTGGCTTACGCTATTGCCCCAACCATTGGGTGCAGTAACCGCTCGAACCTGAATTTTATCAACCACATTTGCCTGACCATAGGTCAAATAGGCTTTATTTAATATTTCTTGCTTGGTTGCTTCATTCGGTACAGCGCCTTCAATCACAATAGGCTCTGCCCAAAGCAAAGTCGAACAACCTAAAATGCACACACTCGCAAGAAATTTGGGCAACATTGGTAAGATTCTTTGCATCATTATTCTTCTATAAAAGTCTGTCTAAAAAGTTTAATGCCATGAATAAGGCTGATCTGACGCTCACTCAAAGACTGTTCCAATACGGCTAAGCCTGCATTTTGTTCAAGATAAGGATCAATCCAACTGGCATCAATCAAGGAAACCCAATGATCACTTTGCATATTTTGGGTAAAAACATCATTGAGTGCAGTAATATCAGCACCTTGAAAACCAAATAGTAAAACAGGTGAATCACTGTGTAGGATGCCAATGAGTAACTCAGCATCTTGGTTTTCGACAAAACGACTAATTAAATTGACCCAAAAAGCCGCGATTTCATAGCAGTAACTAATATTATTGATCGGTAAGATCAACACTTTATTCAACCGAGACGTGCCCTGATGAATAATCGGTTGTAGCAGCAAACCGAGACCAATCATGCTTTGCGCCAACTGATAAGGCGTAAAATTCAATAAACGTGCAAATGAATGCAACGTATGGTGCTCATAAAAAGAAGAGGTTTCTTCTGTTCCGAACACTTGGATTTCGTTATTTAATTTACCTAATTTATCGAGCAAAATATCGGGATCGCGAATAGAACGCATCACTCGGTTACGCTGATATAAGTCAATTAAGGTCTGTTTATAACGATATGGTGCATACAAAATATTATCGAAAGGATCATCGATTTCTAGCAGATGAGCGAGCACCATTGGAAATTGACGCTTTGAACTGTCTTCACTACTAATCAAATTGGCAACCAAAAAACGCTTATCTTTTGGACTGGCAATAAAGAAATCTAATGAAGGCAGTGAGTTATACGCTGCATTAAAATTGTCTGAACGCATAGCGAACTCAAGCGCCTCCGTGATCCACTGATCGATTAACTGAATCAGTGAATATTGTTCACGGCTCTTTAAGAAGTCACCACGAGCTGGACATTTTCCATAATACAGCGGTGTCGTTCTCACTTCATACATCGTCACACTCCTTGTTCTTTTGCACGAATGCCACCGCTCTCATTTTTAAATTCATCATCATGGTGTTGCTGTTCCTTGTACAACACTCATCGGTGAAGTCGCTGGTGGCGCTACAGGCGCTTGTCCTGCAGGCATCGTTTGCGCTGCGACGACACGAACACCTTTATTCGTCACCACTTGATCAACAAGAGTCATACCTGAATAGCCTGAACCTGTAGTTGGGCCAGATGCGTTACCACTAATTAAACGGAAGTTCACTTTTACAAACACTTTTGGATTTTGTTTGCTACGCCACACCATTTCAAATGAATTACCATTTTGTGTACGCTGAGCGCCTTCAACCAATCGGTTAATACCATATTCACCCGGCTCATCAAAAATCGTATGCGTTTGACCTTCCAAGTCAATTGCAGTAATACGTGCACCCGGAATTGCCCCTTTATTTGGCCAAACGAAGTTCACCCATTGCTGAACACCGTTTTCATACACCATACGCTGACCATCAATATCAATGGTATATGAAAGCAACTGTGTGTTTTCTAATGGGAAGAACTGGAAGTTCGATTGATTGGTTGCCGCAGGTGCTGCTTGACTCAATTCCCCTGTAGCAACGCCATTACTTGGCGCAACATAGCGTTGGAAATTCGCTACGAATTGTGGATTTAAACCAATGCCCAAATCTTTCCATGTTTTCGTGGTTAAGGTATAGCCACGACGAATCACCAATGGATCTAAATATTCTTTTACAAAGCGAGCGATACTTCCGTTTTCACCAAAAATTTGGCTAATTTCATTACTGGTCGCTTGTAAAGTAGCATTGCTATTAAATGGATATTTAGGTGCAAGATTGGTTGTAAATGGTTGATACGCCTGCATTGCCCACAACTTATTAATTTCGTTTTGAGCTGGAATCAAAAGAACTTCAAATGACTGAGTCACCGGCTGCATAAAGAGTTTTTGAATCAACTGTTGATCTAATTCATTCAGACCCACAGACATTTTTTCATCCACAAATTTTTGCGTGCTATTAAAGACAGAGCTTTGATCATTGATGGTTTGTTTCACCAATGTCATGCTTGCAGGCCCCATGTCACCGCCACTCTTCAAATCATTGAACTTACTACGTACTTGACTCAAAGAAAGCATGTATTCATCTAAAATAGATTTGTTTTGCTGATCATCACGCTTACGAACCAATTGATAGAACACATCAAATTCTTTTGCAATAACACCTTGACCGGCTTTAGAAGCAACTTGCTGTGCCTGCTGCGCATCATCACGGCTGAGGACTTTACGTTTAAACCACGCAATAAAACCTTTCTGAGGCGCAGCCAGTTCTGCTTGAACAATTGGATTATCCCAACTGGTTTCTTTGGCAATACGGTCGACCACTTTACGAATTGGCGAGTTTTCAGGTTCACCTAAAATATCAATAAAACGTGACTGCTGAGCGACATCTGCGCCTTTGCCATAATGCACAGCATTTAAGAATTTACGCCATTCAGCGATATATTCCTGCTTATAAAGTTCGGTTAACTGTTTACTGATCTGATCTGGACTACCACTAAACGTCAGGTCATCAGAACGATTGGTATTGAGTACCCAATCTTGAGTATCCGTCGGATTATTCGCAGCTTGGTTAATCGCATCTTTTACATAATCATTCCATGCTTGGTAAGTAAAAATACCTGGCAAGGCATAACTACCTAACATGCTGTTTTGGCCTGTTTCACCTAAAATTTGCTTCACAGTTACTGCTGGGAAACGTACCGAACCACGCATTTTAATTTCATTATAAACGCGGTCACGTGCAGGAATACCCATGGTAACAGCTGTTAATAATTGACGTGTTTGATCAACCAATAAAGGATCAGATTCCATTTGCGGGAACGCAGGATCGGCAGCTAAAGTCATCGCATAAGATAAAACTTGTTCAGCTTTTTGAATCATTTCCCCACGTGGCATTTGACCGCGATTTGAATCTAACCATGAACGCCAGAAACGAGTAACTTGGTCACTCAAATGGCTCGATTCCATATATTTATGATTGCTCATCATCAAATACGCCTTCAGTGCATTATATGCATCCTGAGGATTAGTATCCGATGGTTCTAAATAGGGCTGATTTGATTTCACAGCTTGAGTGATTTGCACATTGACGTGATTTTCTTTCAACGTCGCTTCATTGGCTTTAACGCGTTGTAAGTACTGCGCCATATTTTGCTGAGATGGTGCCAATACAATTTGTTGAATACCACGTAAATACTCAACTTTAAGTTTTTCACGGATTTTATTCCCTTGGTATAAACCAAAGCTGTATTTCAATGGACGATCTTCATCAAAATGATCGAGCTGCTGTAAATGCCCTTGTAATATCAGCAAAGCATCCAATTGAGTCGAAAGCTCACTTCCGCTACGGCTTTCCATTTGCACAACTTTGTCAAGGTCTGCCTGAACTTCCGCCACGAGTTGTTGGTTATTACGATACGACCAAACCCACAACCCAAGCACCACAGCAACCAATAACAATGCAACAATAAATGCCATAAAGCGCTGACGTTTACGTGCAGGATTGATATGTTGTTTAACTAGATTTTTATCTTTTAAAATGACGGTTGAAAAGAGTCCTTTTAAGAAATAACCATGGTCTTGCGAAACAGAATTCGTAGGAATGCCAAACTCACTATCCGTACTTTTCACCAAATGAAAATCTTCAGCGATTTGCTCCGTCATTGGACTTTCAATCACACCTTCTTGCAACGCACTGGTGAAATAGAACCCACGGAATACCGGTTTAAACTGATAAGGGTTGTCTTGAAACAACGTACCAATAAAAGTTTTTAACACTGGCTTTAAACTTTTAAACTCAAGTGGAAATGTCATTACACTTGGAGAAATATTTTGCGAATGACGACGACTTAAGTGCGTAGTACTGACGCTCTTCAAACCATCGTATAAAATTGAATAATGCTTTTCGAACATCTCAACGGCATGCTCAGATGAGTCTGGATCATAAGGTAGCGTTGCACCCCAAACTTGATCAAATTCATCCTTATCATAACAATCAAAAAATTCTGTAAAGCCAGCAATCAAATCCATTTTTGAAAAAACGATATACACTGGCGCAAAAATTTCTAAACGTTCCGTCAAATCCTGTATACGTGCGCGTAAGTTTTTGGCTAATTTGATTGATTTTTCAGGACTTTGACTAACAAGCTCCGCCACAGAAACAATCACGATTAAACCGTTAATTGGTGCTTTAGAACGGTTTTTCTTTAGAATATTTAAAAAGCCTAACCATTCTGAATGGTCTTCGGCATAAACTGAATATCGACCTGCGGTATCGAGTAACACACCATCTGTAGAGAAAAACCAATCGCAGTTACGAGTACCACTTAGACCTGCCGACACCATTTTCTGATGAGTTTCTTCAAATGGAAATCTAAGACCAGAATTATAAATCGCTGAACTTTTACCCGCTGCTGGGTTACCAATCACCATGTACCAAGGTAATTCATATAGGGCTGCATTCCCCTTTTTGTCGCCGAGTTTTGATTTACGGATAAGTTGAATCGAGTCTTTCATTTGCTGATTGATCAGCGCAAGTTCTTCTTTATTTTTTTGTTTACCGTATTCAGCTTCATTATCCTTGGCAATCGCCTCAGCAAGTTCTTCGCCTTGCTGTTTATGACGATAATGCTGTACTAATTCATATATACCCCACAGAATTAATCCGAGAATATAAACAGCAACCACAATGTAAAAAGTCTTTTGCGGAATCGAATTATGCATAGCCACAATGGCCACAAAAAATGACAAAGCCACCATCGCTTTAGGATTGGTGACGTACTGCCAAACATAACCGAGGATCGTATAAAATAGTGTGTTCACAATGTTCTCAATTTCGTCTTAATTCTAATTAAACAGTTTCTTGTTCAAGTTCATCTTCTACTGAAAATGCTTGAATAAAAGCAAATGTCGATTCTTGGTCTGTGCTATAAATCATGGCAGTTAACTCTTCTGGCAAGTGCATACCCAACATGAATCCAAAAATTTTTGCCAATTGCTGGGTATTTCCAAGATTCTGTTTTGTATATAAAAAATGATAGGTTTCAATCGCGGTTTCATTAAATTTATACTGTAATTTTTTCACCACTTTCATATCCGTTGCATCATCTAACATCAATAAAAAGGGTTGTTCTTGATCATACTGATCTAAATTATTCAGTGCTTTAAGCTCTAAATTACGTTTCAACTCAGGCTCATGTGCCACCACTTGTAGCACTTTATTTGGAGTTAAACCTCGAACTTGAACGTCTGAAGCAGCCAAACACCAACTCGATGCAAACTCTGCAGCAATGTATTTTTCTTGTAACCACATCTTTTCATCAATCCATTCTTGGTCGATTTCAGAGTCAGCATTGAGAATCAAACTGACTTCAAACTTTTGTTTTGAAATCATCTCTAAAATGCTTAACCATTCTGAATAAGCGACTTGAGTGCCGATAAAATGTGGCTCGATATGAATTTGTTCGGGAATGATCGAAAATCCGTCAGATAGATACTGCTGAATAATTTGAGCATAATCATCATTCCATTGATGAATCAAATTATCAGCAAGCAAAATATGGACATTTAAACGATTTAAACGTGAAACTTGCTGTGCATTGTTCGCCAAATGTTCTGGATGTTCATCTTGCGTATAATCTGGATCCACCCAACCCGGATGCATACGGTACTGATATGCCAATTCACTATCATAAAAGAGTGCAGATTGCTTCAGATGCTCAGCAATTAAAAATAGACTTTCAACATGTTGCTCTAGTTGTTGCTGAATAAGTGACTGGATTCGTTTTTCACGCATGGTGATGGCACTAAATTCATCATCTGCTTCTTCACTAGTAAGTTCATCTAAATCTTTGATTCGAAATGAAAGAACAGGCAAACCGTATGCATTAAATAACTTATCATCGAGTTCAGGACTTTTGAATTGTTGAATATCTTGGATAATTTGTTCGTTTTCACCAAAACTATGCCAAGCCGCTGAAGAATAAACATTTAAACGAAATTGCTGTACATCAATAGGCTTCGGTTTTGCTTGTTCAATGGCCTCAAGTTGTTGTTGCTCAGCTTGTTCTTCTGCACGTTTTTCAGCTTCAAGTTTTTTTTCTTTTTGATGTTGAATGCCCTTGTAAAGCAAATAAGGCGACAAAATAATTACACATAAAGCTAAAGGAAGAAGTAAAAAGTATGTGACTAAATCGAAAGCCGTCGGATCATAGCCTGTATCTCGCCAGTAAAAAATCACGAAAGCAGTACACAAAACAAAAAGCGTACTAAAGGTTCCAATTATTAATTTCAGCATTATTATAAATTCCCCATTAAGGCATAACAGGTTTCTGTATTATCGACCTGTTTATTCGGCTGTAAAAATGCTCCCTGAGCTAAACCAATTCCGCTCAAAGAATTTAAACACACCGGTTTTATTTCTTCTTTTTGTAAAATTAAGCGCACATCCACCATTAATGTTGGACTACACCAAGTTTGAATCATTTGTTTTAATTTTAGGCTGCGTGCCTGATTCGGTAAAAATGTTAAATAATCTTCATGATTTAAAGGTCCAATCACGATTTCAATTTTTTCGTCAATCTGTTGAATCTTCTCACCACAAAAAGTATTCAGCCCCAATAAGCTCGGCTGAGATCCACCTAAACATGTTCTCTGATCTTCTTCAAATACAAAAGTTTCAGGGATAAATTCTCGAATATCAAATTTCTGCTTAAAGATACAATTCAGCATGGTTTTTAATGCATAAGCTGTATTGTTTTGCCCCTGCATTAAACCTGAGAATTCAGCAAAATAATCATCTAAATCTGGCTGATCATGCTGGCTACTGATATAACCATTTAATGCATGTAAAATATCAAGATAGTGATTATCCTGCTCGATTTCATAACGAATAGGTAAATGATAATTTAAACTGGCATCAACATAATGTGCTGTTAATTTATGATTAAACAGCCCTAAAAACTTTTGTGTTTCGTGTCGCTGATGTCGCCCGCTGAGCTTAATCTTATTGGTATAGCTATAAGGTAATGCACCTTGAATACCCGTTAAACCCACCATTAAATTTGTCAGTTCAACTTTCTCATCGTTGAACTCTAAACTTTCAATTTCAGTGTTCGGGAAGTTCAAATTAAGTGAACTATTAAACTCAAAGTCATTGGCCCAATGGACTTGAGCTGCTCCATAAGGTGCATGTCTTAACAAACGAGTAGCTTGAACAAACTCGTAGGCTTTCGGTTCTTGGAAAAGTCCGTCAATTACAGAGCTTTCTTGCCACCAACGTTCTGCACGCATTGGTATAACTCCTGTTGACTATTTGCATCAAAAACCGAGACATCGACAAAGCTGTTCATATTGACTTTTAAATTAAAGATATGGGCTAGCAATTGACTAAATATATACAGGCTATGCCCTCTAAATATATCCGCATCGATATCGAGCTGTACTTTTAAACCTCTGACAAATAATGGAAACGGTTTACTATCTACAAGTTTCTGTGTGGTAGAAAACTGAATATTTTTTATGGAGTCGATAATAATTTGGTTTTCTTTCGATTTAGGTAAATTATACAATTCCAAAAGTTCTTTAATATGAGAGACCGCATCGCCTTTCATTAAAGACATATTATTCAAAGATAAATGTGAAATGACCCGCCACTGTTCTTGTTTATTTTGCTCAAAATAATACGGTAACGACGGTCGTTTGAGCATCAGAGCACGACGGGCCAAATTACTATCATTCAGAGTTAATGCATTCTGATCTTTATTATAACTTTCGTAAGGTAACTCACGATTACTACATAGTAGTTCAGTACTAATAAAATCGGACTGAGTACTATGTGGGTCTAAAGCACGAGATATGATTGAATAGTTTAATTCCTGATGTTTATTCTTCATCTGCTGCGGATTTAAACTATAAAAAAACTGGACTTTATCCTGATGATAATGACTCATTGCAAAAAAAGGCAGTACCGGATAATACACTTCATCTTGGTTACTTTTTTCACGCACCATATTCATTTTTAAAATGCTATAGGCTTGAAAATATTCAGGATGGTGTGCATCTGTCACCAATGGATATTCCATTCGCTTATGATTAATCTTTTGCGGCTCTGCTTGTTTATTGAAAAGATTAACAATTGGTGTAGCAAACAATTTAAAATTTGCCGCATTTAATTCTGAATAATTTCGAATCGCCGCTTGATCATTTAAATTGAGTTTAAAGTGCATTTGAACTTCAAATTCACTATGTTCTAAACTTAAAAACTTAATGAAATCTAAATTTAGATTTAAAAAATTGAATTTTTCAGGAACACAAAAATATTCCATCAATAAACGATATGCATGATGCGTATGTTGATCGATAGGTAGAACACTTTGAACTTCTTCAAAGCCCATAATTTCAAATGGATTGGCAATATCAAAAATGTGCTGCCCTACACGAATCGAAAAACTTGTAGTGGATTTAAAAATACTATCCAAAACCTGCAAAGGAAAATTAGAAATAGCGTCTAAAAAGATCGGCAAAGTTTCATTTTTGAGTAAAGCGTGCTTATTCGAAAAAATTTCAAATCCTAAGCTCAATGTAGCATTTTGATTTAAATGCATATGTGCCGATGGATGAGTTTTGAAATTGAGCTGTTTTAATTGAATCGGTAATAATGTGACTTCTTGTACCGTCTGATATTCACATTGAACACCGCGCGTACTTTTGGCTTTTAGACTGGTCGCCTTTGGAATAACGTGTCGATCTGTTAATTGCTTAATTTTATTTATATCTTCGAAGCTCACCACAGAACATGCAGGAAATGGTTTTAAATATTGAGGAAACATCACCTCAAAAATTGATCGGGTAAAAACGTCATAACTATCTGCAAGTTTTTTATCAATCCGTGCAGAAATTAAAGAAAAGGCTTGAATTAAACGCTCAATATGCGGGTCATCTATTTGTTCTTGGTTTAAAGACAAACGCTGGGCGATTTTGGGGTATTTACTGGCAAACTCACGGGACTGTTGTCCAAATTCCTGTAGTTGTTTTTCGTAATACGGTAACAGCTCTTCAATCACAGATAACCCACTTCATTAAGCTCTTGGAGAAATAACATATTGTTGTGTTGTTGGTTTTAATAAGGCATCAAAAATAACTGGTTCGTATAAAGGATGAATATTTAAATATGCCTGAATACTTAAACATAGTGCCCCCATATTATGGCCATCCATGAGCATTTCGACTCGAATCTGTTTTAAACGCGGTTCATGTGCAGCAATCGATTGCTCAATTGACTGGCAAATTTTGTCACGATCCGATGGATTTGCAGTTGATAAGCCCACAAAATCGATAATGCCAAATTGCAAAATAGATTTTTTTGCTAATGGAAAGTCATCAATCAGTTCATCTAACTTTGCCACACGACTATTGAGGAGATCCTCTAAATCGGAAGCAACAGATTCACGAAGTTCTTGCAAAGACAGACCTTGAGTCTGCTGAGCATCTGCTGGTAATAAGCGGTCAAATAAAGTCGTTCTAAAACCATAAGGATAAAGCTGATCGAGATTCATATCTTCTTATAAATATTTAAAAAAATGAAAATAGAGGCTACCCAAGTTAGCCTCTATCTGAATCCATCTATTACGCTGCGTATGAAGCAGTGTTGTTAGATAATGACCACTTCTTAGTAACAGCACCTTTCGCAGTACCGTTAATATCTTGTTGGTTATATGTCCACTCTACTGCAGCATATTTCAAACCAAATGATTCGTGTGGAACACCTTCATCGTTTACAGTTGGTGTCACGCTAGAAACCAACACATGTTTCAGTTTGATTTGAAGATATTTAATACGTTTGTCGCCATTCGCACGGTAGAAATCAATTTGAACTTCATCAAATGTATAACCTGCTGAACATGCTTCCCAAAGTTTAGGGCTTGTCGCGTCTAAATCTTTAACAAACACCATATCAGAATGTTCTACACGTTCTGCAGTATGACCACCCACACTTGAAGAAGTCGCAGATTTAGGTTGACGGATGTTATGCGTCCAAGAGTTAACTTCTAACCAACTCTTGTGCTCTGCATCACGAGATTCGCCGTCTACTTTGTACTTACCACGAAATTGAATGTATATATCTTTCATTGTTCTGAATACCTATTTATTTAAAGTTATTATAGTGTTGACCCAAATTAATTTGAGGACTGAGGTAACTCGGTCACAAGTCGTAATGAAACAGACAACTCATCCAACTGGAAATGTGGTCTTAAGAAAACCACAGATTTGTAGTGACCAGGCAAAGCTGGATTTTCTACAACTTTTACAGAAGCTTCACGCAATGGATACTGAGCTTTAGCTTCTTGAGATGCACCATCATCGAGTAATACATATTGCGATAACCATTCATTTAAGAAGGTCTCAACATTACCAGCTGATGCAAAACTACCCACTTTGTCACGCATCATTGCTTTTAAATAATGTGCAATACGTGAAACTGCCATGATGTATTGGATCTGGCTAGACAATGCAGAGTTTGCATTTGCCGAATCGCTGTCATATTTTTTAGGTTTTTGCGTCGATTGCGCACCGAAAAATGCTGCATAATCCGTATTTTTGCAGTGTACCAACGGAATAAAACCAAGGTCACTCAGTTCTTTTTCACGACGGTCAGTAATGGCAATTTCAGTTGGGCATTTAAAGACCACTTCGCCATCATTGGTTTTGAACGTATGGACAGGCAAGCCTTCAACTAAACCACCACCTTCTACACCACGAATCGCAGCACACCAGCCATGCATATCAAAAGCATTGGTTAAACGTGTACCAAAAGCATAAGCCGCGTTCATCCATAAATATTCATTGTGGTTTTCGCCGGAAACTTCTTCAACGAAGTTAAAGCCTTCAGTGGCAATGCCTTCTTTTGGATCATATGGCAAACGACCCAATACACGTGGCATTGTCAACGCAACATAACGTGCATCGTCACTTTCACGGAATGAACGCCATTGTACATATTCTGCTGTTTCAAAGATTTTAGATACATCACGCGGACGATCAATATCAGTAAAAGACTCTAGTCCCAACATATTCGGGCTAGCAGCCGAAATAAACGGTGCATGTGCAGCCGCAGCGACATGTGAAATTTGCTCAAGCAAATACATATCAGATGGAGTACGGTCAAACTCAAAGTCACCAATCAATGTTGCATAAGGCGCACCACCGAATGATCCATATTCTTCTTCATAGATTTTTTTGAACAACGTGCTTTGGTCAAAATCGGTCGCACCTTGGAAATCTTTAATCAATTCTTTTTTCGTCGTATTTAACATACGAATTTTTGTTAAAGAATTTGAAGGTGTTTCTTGGCAGAAATAATACAAACCACGCCATGTCGATTCAATTTTTTGAAATTCAGCATGGTGCATGATTTTACTTAACTGAGATGAAATCAACGCATCAATTTCAGCAATACGCTTATCAATTGATAAAGTCATATTGTCCGAAACGGTGATGGTACCTGCCATGACTTCTTTGGCAAGTTCACCGATCAGACTTTTTGCACGATCATGTTCTTGATCTGTACGCGCAATACGACTTTGTTCGACAATTGAATCTAAAAGCGAATATTCTTCAGTTGCTTCAAGGTTTGCAGCAGTTGCAGTATTAAAATTACTCATTTTCTGCCTCCACACTCAACTTACGAATTTGATCAGTGTTATGTAACACTTCATCCAGTAAATCTTCTAAGCGTTCATTATTTGAAATTTTATTACGCAAGTCAGACAGACGCTCACGCGCGGCAACTAACTTTTGTAATGGATCAACCTGTTGTACAACTTGCTCTGGAGTGAAATCAGCCATGCTCTTAAATGTAAGATCTACCGACATTTTTCCACCGTCTTCAGTCAAGGTATTCTCAACTTGAAAATTAGCACGTGGCGCTAAAGACTCCATTACTTCATCAATATTATCTAAATCAACATTAATGAATTTCTTGTCTTTTAATTTGGTTTTCTCTACTTCAGATGCCGCTGAGAAATCACCTAACACCCCTACAACGAATGGTAATTCTTTAATTTCTTTACCGTCGCCAACTTCAACATCGTAAGTCAATTGAACACGAGGAGGACGAATTCGTTGAAGTTTTTTCTGTACACTTTCACGTTTTGCCATGAGTGCTTTTCCTTGTTATTTATTTTTTAATGTATCGAAAGGTGAACCACTGGCAGCAGGTTTTTTCGCTGTAGTCTGCGTTTTTGCTGTCGTGGTAGTTTTCTTTTTGCTTGCTGCTGTAGTCGTTTGTTTAGACTTGGTAGACGCTGTATTGGTTCGTTTTTTAGCTGGTGTTGTCTGTTTAGATTTCACATTGCTCGAAGATTCTGTACTTTTTTCACGAACATCTGCTGCAGCAGACGTAGATTTATCAATCGTCGGCTGAATATAACGAATATTATCCGACAACACTTTGGCAGGAGAATAGGTCTGTTCATCTAGAGTACGATTTTCATTACTCCGCATATGATTCAGCGCATTATAAGAAATAGCGATACCTGCTAAAAAAGTGACATCAGTAAGTTCAGGCGACTGATAGTTCTTTTCTCGCAGCAGATTGACCGCTTGCAATGCTTTTAAATTGTAACCATTAGCTTGATATTTTTTGGCAATATCTACAAAAATTTCATTTTTTAAGTTCTCATTTTTCTTATTTTTTTTGTCACATAACTGATTATAAAAACCAATAATCTCTGGATCTGTATCACCTACTGCCAGTGGATAATCCTTTAAACAGGATTTTTTCACAGATGCCGCTATATCTTTTGCAAAAACGGTTTGTGTTAAACTGGCTGCTAAAATTATAGGTAATAAAACACTAAATTTATTCAAAATTGCCTCTGTATTTCTACGTGCTAAAACTTAATTTATGTGGAGAAATCACCACTTATTTTCCCGTGGGTTTTCTCTTCATTTATCAAAATTAAAAATATGCTGCAGATTTAACAAAAAATAAGCACATAGAGTCAATACAAAAATGTGCCAAATGCTCCAAAGTTTGTCGACTATTTGTTTTTTTTTGTTTCATTTTATAAAAAAATCTTTTTCCTTTTTTTATTTAGTCTGTATTATATCGCCTAAAGCAAGACACTAATAATATATAAGGTGTTGATTTTAAAGTTTTTATTTTTATAGCAAGAAAAAAGAGATCACAGTCAAACTTGTAAAATTTCGTACTGTGGATTCTAAATTTGATGAGTTATTTATGAATAATTTAAAAGTTTTAATTACTAAACTTTCACCTCACGCCCGCATTTCACTCGAAAAGTCAGCCAATACATGTATTTCACAGCAAAATTATGAAATCGAAATTGAACATTTTTTACTCGAATTATTAACCTATAACAATAAAAATGACCTTCAAATACTCTTAGAAAAATACAAAGTTTCTACAGATGGTTTGGCAGATGACCTCAAAGAAAGTATCGCTCAACTGCCTAAAGGAAATACGCGTACCCCTATTTTTGCCCAATCTATTGTACGCTTACTTGAACAAGCTTGGTTATTAGCTTCTGCTGAACAAAATCCACAAATTCGTAGTGGTCATTTACTTGTCGCACTGCTGACCGCACCAGATTTATACCAAATTGCGGCAAGAGCCTCTTCCCTTTTCGATTTATTACCTATAGATACGATTAAGCATAAATTTTTAGATCTTTGTTTGAAGAGCATTGAAAATGAAGATGTAACAACTGCATCATCAGATGAAAAATCAACAGCTCAAACGAATCCAACAACACTAGTTAAAACACCAGCTCTAGACCAGTACACCATTAATTTAACGGAAAAAGCCAAAAATGGCGGTATAGACCCAGTGATTGGTCGTGAATTTGAAATTCGTTTAATGTTGGACATTTTGATGCGTCGCCGTCAAAACAACCCGATTTTAACGGGTGAACCAGGTGTCGGTAAAACTGCTGTCGTTGAAGGTCTTGCATTAAAAATTGCAACCAGCCAAGTTCCAGATGCTTTGAAAAATGTCAGCATTCATACTTTAGATATGGGCTTACTACAAGCAGGTGCCAGTGTAAAAGGTGAATTTGAAAATCGCTTAAAACAAGTCATTCATGAAGTTCAAGCCTCTGCACATCCAATCATTTTATTTATTGATGAAGCACACACGTTGATTGGTGCGGGTGGTCAAGCAGGTCAAAATGATGCTGCAAACCTATTAAAACCTGCACTAGCGCGTGGTGAGTTAAGAACCATTGCCGCAACGACATGGGCTGAATATAAGCAGTATTTTGAAAAAGATGCCGCATTGAGTCGACGCTTCCAAGTGATTCAAGTTGATGAACCAACTGAGGAAGTCGCAATCGATATGCTGCGTGCCATGATTCCAGTGATGGCAAAACATTTCAATTTACAAATTGATGATGAAGCTATCGTGACTGCAGTCCATGCATCACACCGTTATATCACGGGCCGTCAATTGCCTGATAAAGCGATTAGTGTCTTAGATACAGCTTCTGCGCGTGTTGCGTTAACGCAAAATGCACAACCAGTAAAATTGGATCAACTTCAAGCTCAATTACATAATTTGAAGCTTGAATTGGCGATTCTTGAAAATGAACATAAGAATATTCCGATTCACCACGAACGCATTGAAAGTGTAAAAACACAAATATCCGCGCTTGAACAGGAGATTCAGTCAACAGAAACGCAGTGGAAAAAAGAACTCGAAATCGTTCAACAGATTAAAACGCTTGAACAAGAGTCCGAGCAAAAACCAGAAAATATTGAAACTTTAAGCAATATTCGTAACCAACTGGCAACTTTACAAGGTCAAACGCCGCTGGTTTTTGAACGTGTAAATGCTCAAATTATTAATGAAATCATTTCAGACTGGACCGGCATCCCTGTTGGTAAAATGGTGAATGATGAAATTCAGCAAATTTTGAAGCTTGAAGCACAGTTAGAACAACGTGTGATGGGTCAAGATTATGCACTGCATCAACTGGTACAAGGCATTAAAACCTCTAAGGCAAAATTGGAAGATCCAAATAAACCTCAAGGCGTTTTCATGCTGGTTGGCCCAAGTGGTGTGGGTAAAACCGAAACTGCACTCGCGTTAGCAAACGAGTTATATGGTGGTGAGTCACATTTAATCACCATTAACATGTCTGAGTATCAAGAAGCACATACCGTCTCGTCTTTAAAAGGCGCTCCTCCGGGCTATGTCGGTTATGGCCAAGGCGGCGTATTAACCGAAGCAGTTCGCCGTAACCCATATAGTGTGGTTTTACTCGATGAGATTGAAAAAGCACACAGCGATGTTCAAGAGCTATTCTACCAAGTATTCGATAAAGGTACTTTGGAAGATGGCGAAGGTCGTGTCATTGACTTTAAAAATACTACGATCTTATTGACTTCAAATGCAGGCTCTAGTGCCATTATGCAGGCCTGTTTAAATCAGCCAGTAGAAGAATGGCCGTCAGCAGAAGAACTTTTAGATGTATTAAAACCAGCTTTATATAAACAATTTAAGCCGGCATTTTTAGGTCGTATGCGTATTGTGCCGTATTTTCCTTTACACGATGATCTGCTCGTACGCATTATTCAGCATAAATTAGGAAAAATCACCGCGCGTATTGAAAAACAATATGCTACGCAAACACGTTATACCGATGATTTAGTTGAATTATTATTAAGCCGTTGTACTGAGGTCGATAGTGGTGCGCGTAATGTCGATAACATTTTAAATGCGACGGTCTTGCCTGCTTTAGCCACTGAATTACTCATGGCAATGAGCGAGCAAAAGATTCCATCGATCATTGAAATCGATGTCAAAGACGATGAAATTATTTATGTTTTAGATCCTAAAAGTAAACCTGCGAAAAAACGCAGCAGCAAAAAGACCAAAACCTTAGAAGCATAAGTTAGGAACGATGTAGAATATGAGTTTAGAGCTCGACGCTTTATTGCAACCGATTACGGATGATTTACCTTGCGGTCATGATTTTTCATTTTCAAATGATTTTCATGCAATTAAAAAAGCTAAAACACAAGATGACCCGCTCTTGGATCAAGGCGACTGGATCGCAGAACCTAAACAGGCAGATTGGGGCTTTGTGCACCAAAAATCGTCAGATCTACTTCGCGAACAAACTAAAGATATTCGCTTATATGGTTGGTTGCTTGAAGCGTGGACTCACATTCATGGTTTTGAAGGGATTGCCAAAGGGATTGAACTTACACAAAAAAGTTTGCAAGACTTTTGGCTGCAGCTTCATCCTGAAATTGAGGATGATGACCTTGATCAACGTCTAGGTCTATTACAAGGGATAATTAATCAAATCCCAACATTAATTAAATCAGTTTCAATCGTTCATGGTACGGCAGCGTATTCCCTGTCCGACTATGATCGACTGCTGCATGTTCAAAACCAAAGACGTAAATCTAACCATGAAGATGATGATCAAGAAGAGTCGTTTAATGGTATGGAACAGTTTGAACATGCCTTGTTCAATACGTCAAAATCAATTCAATACCAGTATTACCAACAGTTTTTAGATATTTTAAATCATTGGGAAAACTTAAAAACGACTCTTGATGGTTTGATGGGGTTAGATGCGCCAAGCTTTGCTGGTATTGACTCTCAAATCGAAATGATTCACTTGAGCTTGAAAAAAATCTATAAAGCAGATGCTTTTATCAATTCATCAAGTGCTGAACCTGTTCAATCAAATTCTCCAATTGAAAGCCCGACACTTTCCACTGTAAATTCCGTGCAAAATGATATGCAAATAATACAACAACAGCATACACAGCAATTTAAACCTCAAGTGCAAAATCATCTTGAAAACCGTGAACAAGCCATGAAAGTCTTGCAAGATATTGCTGACTATTTCCAAGTGAATGAGCCGCATAGCCCTGTCAGTTATATGCTGCAAAAAACCATTAAATGGTCACAAATGCCACTGCATGAATGGTTAACTCATGTGATTAAGGATGAAAACCCTCTTGAAGCTGTACAAGAAATGTTAGGTGTTCAGCAACAAAGTAATGAATCGAATAGCGACTGGTAAAAACAATGTTTAAAGCAGAAAAAATTTTATGGGGTGAAGGATTATTTTTACGCCCACAACACTTTCAATTACAAGATGCTTATCATGAACAGCGTTTAAACCATACGGTTCGCGCAACGATACCGTTCGCTTATGGTATTCAAAGTTTAATTTTTGATGAATCGCAACTCAGTACCAACACATTAGCTTTGAATAAAGTTGAAATGATTTGGCAAGATGGCGAGATTTATCAAGCACCTGCACAAGACTTATTACCTGAGCCTGTACTACTTGATTCATTAAATTTACGCGGTGAAATGCAAATTTATTTAGCATTACCAATCGTTCAACCGAATAAACGAAACGTCAATTTTGAAGAAAATACCCAATCGAGTCGCTATCATTCACATTTGACTGAAACTCATGATTTGTTTACAGATGCAACGGCTGCTGAAATTACCTTATTACGCCGCCGTGCAGAGTTCAAAATCTTTGAATTAGGCCAAGAACCACAGCACAATCTTGATGGTTTTCTTTATATGCCAATAGGCCGCATCAAGCGCCAAAGCTCTGGTAATTTTGTTTTAGATTATCAATTTATCCCACCAATATTACATATTAGTTCGTGTGATTCGCTGATTACTGGGCTTAAACGAACGCTCAATATTATCAAAGCTAAAATTAAAACCATTCAATCGAATAATCGTGAAAACGAACAAAAGTTAATTGAATTCCGTTCAGGTGATATCGTGTCATTTTGGTTGGTTAATGCGCTAAATACTGCGCATGCGACCTTAAATCATTTATTGCAATATCCACTGATTCATCCTGAACGTTTGTATTTTGAATTATTGCGTCTGACAGGTTCCTTGCTCACCTTCTCGACAGCTTACGAAGTAGATCAGCTTCCACAGTATCAACATCATAATTTGCAAGAAAGTTTTACTCAATTAGATGTGATTTTACGTGAGTTGCTCGATACGATTATTTCAAATCGATATATCAGTATTAATTTGAAAGAAACCCGTCAATCCTACTGGGTGGGCAGTCTTGAAAGTGATAAAATTACTCGTGATTCTCGCCTGTATTTAGCTGTTTCAAGTAGCGTGATGCCTACACATGACATTATTTCTTATGTACCGCTGCGCTTTAAAGTCGGCAATACTGTCGATGTTGAACAGCGAGTCATGGCGGCATTACCGGCTGTGCCATTGCAACATATGATGCAAGTGCCAACAGCAATTCCGGTACGTTCAGGTGTGAGTTATTTTGAAGTTGAGCCAAATAATGATTTGTATCAACGTATGCTTGATTCTGAATCCATCTGCGTTTACATACCAGCTGGCTTCCAAGATATCTCGATTGAACTTATTGCTGTGATGAATGGTTAAGGAGCAATCATGAATATTTCAAATAATGCCCCTTCACTTTTTGACGACGGTCAAATAGGATTAGGCTCTTCAAAACCAAGTGCTGAACCGACAATCAACAGTTCAACCAATTTAGTTGATCTACTGCATGATGGGTTTTACATTGTTTTCTTACTCAAAAATCAATATGTTCCATCCAGCCCTGAAAGTTTCAGGACAAAAATTATGGATCTATTAAACCGATTTGAAAGCCAAGCCCGTAAGCTTCAATTCAGCAATGAAGATATCACGGACGCAAAATATGCCTATTGTGCTTTATTAGATGAAACCATTGTCACCCAACAAGATGCACGCTTTTTTGATTTACAAAACAATTGGATGATGAATCCACTGCAATTAAGTCTTTTTGGTTCACAGCTAGCAGGTTATCGTTTTTTTGAAAATTTAGAGCAAATTCGTTCTAAAAATAAAGATCGATTAGCTGCACTTGAAGTTTATCATTACTGCATGCTCCTTGGTTTTCATGGTAAATACCGCCTTGAATCGATTGAAATGCTCAATTCACTCGTTGCACGTGTCGGCGATGAAATTGATTATATGAAAGGTAAAAAGGCGTTTTCGCCTTTCGCGGCATTACCGGATCAAATTAAAAACATTATTCACCGTGAATTACCATTTTTTTGGATCATTATCTTTTGGGCTTTGTTTGCTGTATTAGCATTTGGTGGACTGAGATATATGTTATCTAGCCAAAATAATCAGGCGTTATCACAATATCAAAACGTCATAACTGCCCCATCGGAACAGGCTTATATCACCATTCATTTACCATAAGACTTAGACACCATGGCAAACGAAAAATCGAATAACGTTAGAATTTTACAGTCGACTCAAAAAAATAATTTACCGCCTTTAGCTCATGCTGCTATCGGCTTTCTTGTTGGTGCAGCGGTGATTATTGTTGTTGGCCTGGGATATTTTTATCTAAATTCTGACGATCAGCCTACAAATGCAGAAATGACTACTTCTGCCCCAACTGAAGATAAAGTTGAAACTGAGGCATCCGCTGTACCTCGTCAAAACGAAAATGAGCAAGCTTCAGCTGAAAAAGCGCAGCAAACCGTTCATGCAACTGAAGAAAAAGATCCGGATAATGACTTATATTCGAATGATTTAGCTACTGCTTTCAATCATGGTAACACGGCTAAGGCAACTCAGCCTGTTCAAGCTGTGGCGAATAACCGTTCACCTTTTGAAATTACCCAACCGCAGCGCCCTGTTGTAGCTGCTACAACAACCGTTAAATCACATATTCCAAATACTATAGCGAAACCAAAAGCTTCGCCAACAACGGCCAAGGTGACCAAGCCTACAGAGCCATCTACGAAAGTAGTGAAAGAAGATGAGCACTTCGAAGAACCGATGGGCGGAACGCAAATTTCTGAAACCAAACGTCCAAAAGTGGTTGCTGCAACAAGCACTGCCAATGCGACTGTGAGCGCTACAGTTTCTCCATGATCATTTTTTTGGTTAGTTGTTTCTTTGTCTTAGCACTGGTGACAGTGCTTTGCTTTTCTTATGAGCTAAGAATTAAAGTTCAAGATTTTTTCTTTCAAATCATTCCACAAAGTAAAAAAAGAATTCAACACGCCAAAAATTTTGCTTATGAACTGAACTATGCTGCAGCACCACAACAGATTCAATCACACTGGCATTTACAACAATGGTGGATTTTATTTGCAGGCTTTTTACTGTTTGCCAGTATTTTATTATTTGCTTTTACTCGCCCGATTACTGCAAGTAAAGTAGAAGCAGATTATTTACGCAAAGTCGATCCTCAAATTTACTCGATGCTCGATGGGCAAGTTTTAGATGCACCTCCTGAAGTCGAAGAATATCTTGTTCAAGAAGCAATTGCAGAAGAAGCTGCAATGATTGAGCAGCCATCTGTTATGGCCTCAAGCTTTAATCCAGAAGTTCAAGATATCCATACGCATTCATACTCTACGGATGTGCCTTCAGCAGATCGTAAATGGCATAAAATGAACCCTCGTTATAAGCAGCGTTTATTGATGGTGTTCAAAATCATGCGTGAACAACATGGCTATGAAATGATTTTGCTTGAAGGTTATCGTAGTCCAGAACGTCAAAATAATTTAGCCACCAATAAAAATACCACTCGTGCGCGTGGCTTCCAAAGTTATCATCAGTTTGGTTTAGCAGCCGATGTCGCCTTTAAACGCAATGGAAAAGTGGTCATTACTGAACGAGACCCTTGGGCTATGCGTGGTTATCAACTTTACGGTCAAGCCGCTGAGTCTGTCGGTTTAACATGGGGCGGACGCTGGAAATCCATTCAAGATTATGGCCATACAGAATATCGTATGCCAGGCCTGAAAAAAACTGCAGAGATGGCGGCACTACTCACCTCTGAAGGTCAGCTTCAAGCCAATAATATTTCAATTGAGTAATATTTCGATGTTGTGCCTTCAAAATATAATTGAAGGCACATTGTATTATTCTAGATAATTTTGTATTTGCTCTATTACTTCAGTTGTTTTTTCTGCATGTAACCAATGGCCTGCGCCTTCTATCTCTACAATTTTCGCATTTGGAAATTGTTGTTCTATCGTATTGGTATGTTCCACTTTTGAAATATAAGGTGACTCTCCACCTTTGATGAACAATACAGGCTGTTGCCAAGTATTTTCAATATTTTCCCAACCAATAATCTGGTCATATTGTTTATACAACGCATCTACATTAAACAACCATTGTCCTTTGCTAAAAGACTTGAGCAGAAACTGTATCACCATATCGAAATGAATATACTCACGCATAATTTCAACCGCTTGTTGTCTAGATTGAATTTGTGCATTTTGTACAGCGATCAAAGCTTTAAATATTTCATCATGATGACGTTCTTGATATGCAAAGGGCGCGATATCCAGTACAACAAGTTGCACTACCCGCTCTGAGATTAAAGCCAATTGCATTGCGACCTTTCCTCCCATGGAATGGCCAATCACTGAAAACTTATCGATGCCAATTACATCTAATGTCTCAAGTACATCGTTTGCCATTTCACGATAATTCATTTCTGTACTTTGAGGTGATTTACCATGATTTCGTAAATCGAGCTGAATCACTGAATGTGAATTTTGAAAAGCTCTGGCAAGCATCCCTAAGTTGCTCAGGCTGCCAAATAAACCGTGAATAAAGACTAGTGGATGCGTTTCGCCTTCTAATTTTTGATGATATTCGTAATTTAGGATCATTTCTGAATACTATGTTAAATTGACATTATGATGCCTAGTTGATGGAATGAAATCAAATGACCGTTAAAATTTATTAATCACACTTAGGCTATTTTATGTAACAACTATTTAATTTGCTTAGGCTATTTAATAAAATGAAATAGCGAGCTACATTCAACCTAAAGGATTTTTGTCTTTAATTTGCAGATTTAAAGTGATTAAAAGGAATTTTTAAATAGCGAATACCATTCCCTTCTGGTTTTGGAAATTTACCTGCATCCATATTGATTTGTATTGCAGGTAAAATCAGTTTTGGCATAGCCAAATTTGCATCACGCTGAGTTCGCATTGTGACAAAATCTTCTTTTTTCGTACCAACGTGAATATGAATATTCTGCTCCTTTTGTGCATGTACACTGCTTTCACAGCAGTATTCTGACCGATTTTCTGGTAAATAGTCATGGCATAAAAACAAGCGCATTTCAGGTGCTAACTGATAAATCTTTTGTACTGAATCGAATAATACTGCTGCACTGCCCTTAGGAAAATCACAGCGTGCTGTGCCATAATCAGGCATAAATAAGGTATCACCGACAAACACAGCATCATCACCAACCACATAGCTCAGACAAGCAGGTGTGTGTCCAGGCGTTGGAATGTTATACGCATTTAACTCGCCGATTTTAAATGCTTCATGATCTGCAAATAAATAATCAAAAGACTGATGTGAATTAAAATATTTCACATCAAAATTATAAATGGCACTGAATGTTTCCTGCACAATCTTGATGTTATGGCTCATCGCAATTTTGCCACCAAGAACCTGTTTTAAATATTGTGATGCCGTTAAGTGATCTGCGTGCACATGCGTTTCTAAAATCCATTCTACGCTTAGGCTATTTTCTTGAATATAGCGAACAATCAAATCTGCATGCTTCGTTTGAGTAGTTGCAGAAGCAGCATCATAATCCAATACACTGTCTATAATCGCACATCGTTTTGTTTGTAGATCAGATACCACATAACTGAATGTATTGGTATTTTCATCAAAAAAAGGTTGTACCTGTGCACGCTTTGACATTAATTTGCTCCCGCAAATTTTCGATGTAGATAGACGCCTGCAAACATCGCCACAACAAAATAAATTGCTTGATAGTAGCCAAGTCCAATCAAAGTAAAGGCTGGCGCTGGACAGATTCCTGCAATTCCCCAACCTATTCCAAAGATAACACTCCCCATGATGAGTTTTGCATCAATTTGATTATTACTCGGTAATTCAATCGCCGTCCCATCAAAGGTTGTCGGTTTTGATTGACGAACTACCATTTGAAATGGAATAAATGCAACTGCAATGGCTCCCATCATCACAAAAGCTAAACTCGCATCCCACTGCCCTGTTATATCAAGGAAACTTAAGACCTTTTCTGGATTAGACATGCCCGAAATCATTAAACCTAATGAAAAAATTCCACCAAAAATAAAAGCCAATATATTTTTCATCATTAAGCTCCGATTACATGTCTCATTACATAAACTGTGATAATCCCTGCCAACATAAAACTAGCAGTTGCAACGAATGAACGCTTAGAAAGACGACTATTACCGCAAATGCCATGACCGCTAGTACAACCTGAACCTAATCGAGTTCCGAATCCAACCAATACCCCGGCAATGATCATCATCCATGGGCTTGCATCCAGTTCAATTGTCACAGAGGTCATTTTCCCGTAGATAAAAGGCACAATAAAAAGTCCCGCTAAAAACCATATCGCAGGTGTTTTTAAAATCGTTTGAGGATTCAACATTTGCGCAATTAAACCACTGATACCGGCGATTCGACCATGTACGTATAGGTAGCCAACTGCGGCTAGGCCCAATAAGGTCCCGCCGAGAAAAGCGGTTAGAAATGGATGCATATTCATCAGCCACAAAAACAATATATGTTTTTATAATATGTTATTTAAAAAAAGATGCAAGCTCTCCAACCGAAATATTCGTTCTGACTTGCCTTTTCCTGATTGAAAAATTCAACGTTTCAAGAGTGTTTGATTAATTTATTTAGAAATAATTTATAAACTTGAAAAATCACGAAATATATCCTCGGAGATTTTTCAATAAAGGCTGTTTATTATGAAGTTAATTGAAATAATAGATAGTTTATAGATCAATACTGATATCGCTGAGTGCATCGCTCACCCACGTTAAAGCATCTGAACCCAATTCTATAATATTCGAACCAATTTCAGCTAAGTCGGTCAAATCTAGAGAAGATAAAGGATCAAATGATGAATTGTTTTTTTGCTGTTCTTGTTCAGCTTGCTGCTCAATGACTTGATCTAGATCCGTTTGATCTAATGGAGATGAGTTTGAATGTTGTTGTAATTCATTGTCTATATTTTGCATAGAGTTATCCTGTTGTTTTTTATATCACTTACGATTGATATTACTTCGGTTCAAACTCTTTGAGCACCTTATCTACAAACCACCACGGTAAACGCTGAATACCCGAATTCATCTTTAAAATTTCAGCTTGTTCAATTTCCGCAATGAAAGACGCATGCTGTCCATCGGCAGAGTTATCAAATAAATAACTTCGATCCGTTGCTTCTACCGCCTGCATTAACAAATCCATACTTCGATAATAACGTTCACGAATTTTTTGTTCTGGCACGCCATGTCCACCCGTTTTCACTCGGTACTGAACACGTGAAATATTGATAACAGGATCAATAGTGGAAACATAATACAGATAGGTTCGAAAGCCTTTTCTTTTTGCTTCGCGTAGAAATTCCACCTTTGAAATATGGGACATCACCGTTTCAAACGTAAAACTAATTTTTAACTCTAAAAACTGCAAACGGATGTAATCAATAATTCTTGCACAAAGATATGAATCAATCTGATCTGGATGAAATTCAATTTTCCAGGGATCTAATATCTGAGGTTTACGTGCTAATAGCGGAATAAAGTCTCCATCAGCGGGACGTTTTTTCGTATCGAGAAAGTTAATTAATGCTTCTGATTTTAAAGCGGGATGATAATCCAACAAATTGAGCCGGTGTGAATGTTTCAGTTGAGCTTCAAGTTCATCCGCGTTTAAATATGCCCCAATATGATGGGGCAATAAATATTCTTTAACTGTGCTTTTACCTGAACCATTTGGACCCGCGAACATTCTAATGCGAGGCTGTGGAGGCATGTATTAAACAATTTCCTCTATTTTCTTTTTACGTTTTAAAATTTTAGGTAGATCATCCACTTGTACAAAGTCGGCTGAAACATCTTTTATTTGTACTTCTTGACCATTTTGCAGACGTTGAACCAGTTGTAGACCTTTTACATAAACCACAGTGGATGACGCACTTGCTTGTTCAAAAGCATGGCGAAATGCATGTATAGCAAGGCCCGGGATCATATCATCCTCATATTGGCTTGCTTTCATTACTGAAGTATAAGCTGTCATGTAAACAACTCCTCAAACATCAAAAATAATGTGTTCAATCATCTTATCATACTCGCAATATTTGTCTATTTATCCATCAACCATACTGAGAGAAACTCGATAAAAATTCAAAGTGATTAAATCATTTGATTATCGTACTCGAATAGAATGTCGTATATGAGTAAATGTGTGCGGATGCTACATCATGAATCATGTAAAGGTTATCCACGTTAGATTTATCACCGAATAGAATCCAAAAAGTTTTAGAAGAAAAAGTTTACGTCTCAATTTATTTTGTAGGACTCGAACAAAACGCACTTTCGTTTAGTCCAGACGACTGCATACTTTGTTGCTGTTGTTGTAAATAATGCTGTGAAGCCACTTGCATTAGATTGGCCATTTCAAGAGCTGAATTTTGTTGAGAGATTTCTAAAATCTGTCGATATGCATTCAATCTTAAACAAAAAGCTTGAGTTTGCTGCTGACCAGTTGCTGTAGAGGCTGGGTCATCCAAAATGGCTTTGGTTGAATTAATTTGCTCAGTATATGCTTGTATCTGAGCATTATATTCAGCTTGAGTCAGTTGTGGAGTAAACGCTTCATTCACATTTGCATGTATTACAGATGCAATAAACACAGAGAAAATAAGGACATAAATTTTATACATCATCGGAGAATGCATAAATTAAGCCTCATCACCCTCTTTCCAAACATCTTCATAATCATCTGAGTCAATCATAAAGCGGTAACCCGTGTCTAAAGCTAAGTATGGCAGTGCTTCAGGAAATTCTTTCGCTAATTCCTGAACGCTGATTAATTCAAAGAAGTCCTCAGCTCCATCCAATTCACCGCCGTAGATAAACCAAGAAACATTGTTTTCATCTGGCAGTTTACGCAAGCCAACAATCGGTTCTTTATTTAAGGTATGCAAAGCAATGGCAATGATATCCGTCTCTTTTACAGCGCGATATGCAGAGTCAAACTCTTCACACAAAAGCTGCTGTTCTTCAATTAAGTCTTTGTCCAATACCATTGCAATCATTCTACGGGTGTTAAGTTCAAAATCAGTTTAAGGCTTTCAAAGCCTAGTTACAACGCAATAAAGCTTAGAATAGATAATAAAAAATCACAGGAATTCAAGTCCAAAGCTTATAAAACAATATTGCTATTCGGCTTATTTTTGAGCAATTGATTTTAGTTGCTGATACAGCAAAGACTGTTTGCCATCTTTATAGATATAACGTTTTAATGCACCTTGATCAGTATGAACCGTAAGAGAAATATTTTTACCGCTATTCAATTCTGTAAAAATTTTACTAGGCACAGTTATGCTGTTTTTTGAACGATGCATGCCTAAAAATATATCATATTCAGTTTTTTGCACTGCAGCATACTCAATATTTTTTTGAGCATTGCTTAGAGAAATTTTTTGAATGTCATAATTTTTATTCGCACTGTTTAATGCCACGTAAATACTGGCTGTATCTTTCAACTGTTCATTCCAAGCCACAGTCACCACAGGACATAATTCATTAGGTTCGCAAATCAATAAACCTGCTGTTGCGCTCTCCGTTTGCAACGTATTACATCCGCTTAGAACTACCGCAGATACAGCCAACCCCATACCGCATATGAACCATTTTTTCATAAAGCTCTCTCTTATTATCCATTTGACGGCTAACACATTTTCATGCCAGCGCTTTGTTATCCCATAAAACCCGATATTATCAAGTTTTATCTATAAAAACATATCAGGTTTTGAGCATAACATAAGTTCCGAAAAATCATTGGAGTAGCATGCTCACTTTTGGCTAACAATCTCTTGCTTAAGTGTAAGGCACGTCTTGAGGCTGTATTTAACGATTGTTCACTTTACAATCTATTTCAAAAACTTTTGCCACTATAAGCTTGTACATATGTGCAGCTTCATTACGCATTTTGCCTACAGAATTGAAAGAAATAGTCATTCACTTCAATGCTGAACTTTAGACAAAAGTTTATCATCGTGAATTATCAGTATTTATGCCCTGCTTCCTAAATATTAGATTATAAGTATCCTTTCATTTAGACAAATCAATAACGGTATATAAATACAAGAAAGATCCCTGATCAAAAACCATGGCGCTATTCTTTTTATTTAGCCCAAACCCAATATGCCCAATAACACACCAAAGGAATAAAAACACTTAGGCAAAAAACACAAAATCCATATCCAATTGTTTTATAAAATATTTATAAGATTAAAAGTTTAAAAATGGCTTATTTTGTTCCTTAAATGATCCGCTTTAAAACATTTCTAAATAACAGTATTCTTAAACATCGCTCAGGTACAGGAAAAAAGCGGCTGCTAGCTAACCGATAAAATAAGGCTAATTATATAAAATAAACGATACCGCACAGCTTTTTCTACCAACATCAAATTTATTCATTGCGCATCATTGAAAATTTTTTACATCGTTTCCTTTACATAAAAGATATCAACAGTTTTAGCCAATTGGGTTTAAAATGATGCCCTACAATATAATGATAAAAAATGTAATCTTTTAACATTGCCAATTCTCTGCAAAGTTCGCATTATATAGCCCATTCTCGGCACATGCTTTTCACGTCAATTCAAAGAAATTATAAAAAAAATGTGGAATTTTATGCCATAATGAGCAAACTTTGTAGGTATCTTGCAAAGTAAATTTGCAACTTTTTATTGGAGCAGGCTAAATGAGCTCGACCATTTTGGTCATTCATGGACCGAATCTCAACTTACTGGGAAAACGTGAACCCGAAGTTTATGGCTATCTAACACTCGAAGATATTAACCAAAAACTGATTTCACAGGCTCAAAACGCTTCCATTTCTCTCGACACTTTCCAAAGTAATTGGGAAGGCGCTGTCGTCGACCGAATTCATCAAGCGCAACAAGAAGGCGTTCAATTCATCATTATTAACCCAGCAGCCCTAACACATACTTCGGTTGCTGTGCGTGATGCCCTTCTTGGTGTAGCCATTCCGTTTATCGAAGTACATCTATCAAATGTCCACGCTCGCGAAGCATTTAGACATCACTCCTATCTATCTGATAAAGCCGTTGGCGTTATTTGTGGTTTAGGTGCAAAAGGCTATGCCGCAGCACTAGACTTCGCCATCGAAAAAATTCAACCAACTTCTCAATCTTAATTAGGAATACTGTTCATGGATATCCGTAAAATCAAGAAACTCATCGATTTGATGATTGAATCTGACTTACAGGCGATTGAAGTTAAAGAAGGCGATCAATCGATTGCTCTAACTCGTCGCAATCCAGTAGTTGCTGCCGCTGCGCCTGCTATGGCTGCTCCTGCCGCTGCGCCTGCTGCACCTCGTTCACCACGTGGTGCTGTTGAGCCGTCTCCTATGGTTGGTGTGTTCTATGCTGCGCCAAATCCAGGTGAAGCACCATTTGTGAAAGTTGGTCAAACTGTATCTGCTGGTGAAACACTCGGTATCATCGAAGCAATGAAAATCATGAACCCAATTGAAGCAACTCAAAGCGGTGTAATTGAAGAAATTTTGGTTAAAAATGGCGAAGTGATCCAATTCGGTCAACCATTATTCCGCTATCGCGCTTAAGACCACGGGGAATCACAATGTTGCAAAAAGTTTTAATTGCAAACCGTGGTGAGATTGCGCTCCGCATCACCCGCGCTTGCAAAACTTTAGGAATTAAAACCGTAGGGATTTATTCCGATGCCGACAAAGACCTAATGCACTTACGCTTCTGTGACGAAGCTGTGTGCATTGGACCAGGTGCCAGCAGCGAAAGTTATCTCAATATCCCTGCCATTATTACAGCGGCTGAAATCACCGGTGCAGATGCCATCCATCCAGGTTATGGTTTCTTATCTGAAAACGCTGAGTTTGCAGAAATTGTAGAAAACTCAGGTTTTATCTTTATCGGTCCGCGTCCTGAACACATTCGCTTAATGGGGAACAAAGTTTCTGCCATTATTGCGATGAAAAAAGCTGGTGTACCGACTGTTCCGGGTTGTGACCATGCTGTAACGATTCACAATGCATTGGCAGAAGCCAAAGAAATTGGATTTCCATTGATCGTAAAAGCTGCCTCTGGTGGTGGTGGTCGTGGTATGCGTATCGTTGAACGTGTAGACACGCTACTCGAATCTGTACAAGCTGCTCAACGTGATGCGGAAATGTGGTTTGGTGACGACACCGTTTATATGGAACGTTTCCTTCAAAAGCCACGCCATGTCGAAGTGCAAGTTCTTGCAGATGGTAATGGCCATGCAATTCACCTTTATGATCGTGACTGTTCATTGCAACGTCGCCATCAAAAAGTGCTTGAAGAAGCGCCTGCACCGGGTTTACCTGAAGAAGCACGTGCGCATATTCTTGAAGCGTGTGTAAATGCTTGTAAATTAATGCAATACCGTGGTGCTGGTACATTCGAGTTCTTATTTGAAGAAGGTGAATTCTTCTTTATTGAAATGAATACTCGTGTACAAGTAGAACATCCTGTTACTGAGCAAGTGACTGGCGTAGATATTATCGAGCAACAATTACGCATTGCTGCTGGCTTAGGTTTGGATCTTCAACAAGAAGATATTCAACTTAAAGGTCATGCGATTGAATGTCGTATTAATGCAGAAGATCCATCTACATTTATGCCTTCACCGGGTAAAATCGACCATTTCTATGCACCGGGTGGCGCAGGTATCCGACTAGATTCTCATATCTATCAAGGATATAGCATCCCACCATACTATGATTCAATGATTGCAAAACTCATTGCGCATGGTAAAGACCGTGACACCTCTATTGCGCGTATGAAACAAGCTCTCGAAGAGATTATCTTAACTGGCGTGAAAACCAATATTCCGCTACATAAAGATTTGATTCTTCAAGATACAAATTTCTGCGAACAAGCAATGGATATTCACTATCTTGAAAAGCATCTATTAAAGAAAGTCGAAGGACATGAAGAGAAATAAAACTTCAGTGTCAAAAAAACCACTCAAATGAGTGGTTTTTTTATTTTCATAAGAAAGATCTATAGTCATACTTAAGGTAAAACTCGACGCAATGTCGCAAAACACTGTTGACCCTGATCATTGGCACAGAAATTAATAACAGATGGACTTTTCCACTTTACAAAGTACTGTGAAATTTCGCCGGTTTGATCTTGAATATTGCCCGAACAATCCATCTGATTATTGTCATATTTCACTTGCAAAATCAGTGCTGGAATTTGCACATTCGGATCTTGCGCAGGTTGATAGTCATATACCCCAGATGACCACTCTTCACCGCTTTTGATCACAACATCATTATTACTCTTAAAATTATAATATTCGACGCACTTTTTATTGGTCGGAATTTCCATGCCCCATAAGCCAACCAATTCAGAACGTGTTGTCACCCTAAAGCTATTCACCGCTTCAACTTGATTTTTAGCCTCTGAATTTTGAGTTGTATTCTTATTATCTGCCGCCATCACCAACGATGAACTCAACATGAGTAAAACTGTAAGATATGCTATTTTCATACATTTAATCAGTCATATAAATCATGCTCTTAAAGTAACACATTTTTTTACAAATCCGCGGTTTATCACATTTTCATAACAATCATTTTTCATCTTTATCCAGAAAATCAATCTCGGTTAACGAAACTACAAATCAGCTAAATGCCAAACAAATCACACTATTTACAATAAAATAATATAAAATCTTTTTTATCGTTTAATATACGAAAAAAACGAATTCTCCCATATTTAACTTAGGCTTACATAAGCTAATGAAACTGCATTCGAATAGTCTTGCTCCGCTTAATACACGCCACAGCATGGCTTTTGTCATAGTCGCTGCAGTTATTTTTTGCTGCTGCTTAGTCGGTATTTTCAGCCGCCCATTAAGCTATTTAGCGATTTTTTGGCCTGCCAATGCAGTATTGTTAGCAATATTCTTAAGGTTTCCCAAACTGAGTAATCTGGGGGGATGGTTAGGTGCATTTACCGGTTATATGCTCGCAGATTTAGTGACGGGTAATTATTTCCAACTCACTCTATTCCTTACTTTTTCAAATTTAATCAACAGCATGGTATCGCTATTTTTTATGCGATATTTTCAGGTGAACTATCAAAACTACAATAAAGGTTTCACCTTTCTGACCATGATTGCCATCATCGCCTGCGGTGGATGCCTTGCAGGTGCTCTTTTTGCAATTTTCACTGTGCCTTATTTACCCAATACCTTTATGTCGACCAATCGTTTATCGATTGATTTTAGTATGTGGTGGATTACCGAAATATTAAATGCTCTCATTGTTTTACCGCTTATTCTGTCATTTCCTAAACTGGCCGATCTTAAACTGTATTGCAAAGACCGACGCAATCAAAGCTTTCAAATCAACAAGATATTTCCAGCTATTGCGGTTATCTTCTGCGTATTTTTAACGACAGTGACTACTGGTCCGGGCGCAATTCTCTACCCTTTAGCGGCTCTGATTTGGGCAGCTTTAACCTATCGATTATTTACCCTATCTCTGATTAATGCCGTAGTCATTTTAGCGACCTATTACAATTTAAATGCCTTCTATTTACATGATTCATCACTCACCTACTTGTCTACAGCCATTTCTGTACGCATTGGCCTTGCCATGCTGATAATCGCTCCATTAATTCTTTGTATTATTAGCCGCAATCGGCACGAACTGTATAAAGAAGTTTTATACCTTGCAAATCATGATAGTTTAACGCATGCGATGAATCGTCGATATTTTTTCGAGCAAGGTGAGCTTTACCTACAAAACCAAATTCAGCTCAATTTTTCCATTATCATGATAGATATTGATCATTTTAAACAATTGAATGATCAATATGGGCATTATGTCGGTGACCAAGTTTTACAGGAATTTTCTGGTATTGTACGTAAGAATTTGCGTGAAACAGATTTATTTGCACGTATAGGTGGTGAAGAGTTTAGTATATTACTTACCAACATTGCAGCATCTGAAGCCCAAGGTATCGCTGAACGTATCCGAAAAGTCGTTGAAACCACGCCAATTAGTATCGATGAACAAAATACAATATATATTACTGTGAGTATCGGCCTAATACACCAGTCTTTGCCCGAATCTCCAAGTTTGCAAAGTATGATCAATCAAGCTGATCAGGCTTTATATCAAGCCAAAGAGTTAGGCCGTAATCAGGTAATTTTAGTCCATTGAGACTTATAAATACTTAAGTGTCACGTTGGTTTTTGGATCGTCTTAGGCAAGCCCAAAACCAAAAACATGGCAGGTATAACAGCCAGTCCTGCGATCATAAAAATAACTGGCCCCGAAAGCACGTCCCAATATCGACCTGCTAAAATACTGCCACTCGCAACACCTAAACCCCACATGGTACTGTATAGCGCTTGACCACGTCCTTGTTGACTCGCGGTGAAATTTTGAAAAATGATTCGCATCGCGATTAAGTGGAATAATCCAAAACTAAAGGCATGAATCGTTTGCGCAGCAAATTGAGTGATAAACACCGTCGGATATAAGCCCACAATCAACCATCGCATTCCTGTTAGTCCCAGACACATGAGCACTAAGTTTCGCCAAGAATATCGATTAAAAAATACATTGGCATAGGCAAACATAATGATTTCTGCAATGACTCCGACAGACCATAAAAAACCGATTTGGCTCGTCGAAAAATCAGCCTGCTTAAGGTAATTGCTATAAAAACTATAAAAAGGCGCATGTGAGAAGAGCAGAAAAAATTCAATGATAAAAAAACTCGCTACAACTGGACGCTTTAAAATAGGCCAAAGTGGTTCAAGTTTTTTCTGTGAAGATGGTGCAGTAGCGGGCTCTTTAATCGTAAATGACCAAATAAATGCGAGAAATGCAATGCATAACAACATGATAGGCAGCATTGAAACAGGTATTATTTCTAGCAAAGCCCCTATTCCAAATACACCAACAATGAAACCAACTGATCCCCATTTTCTGACTTTTCCATAAAGTTCTGCACGACGCTCAGCCAACCAAAATAAAGTTACCCCTTCAAACTGAGCTAAAATGGCATTTTGAAAGAAACTGAATACCAACATGAGTAATGCAACAGACTGAAAACTGTTTGGAATTATAAAAATCAGAAACCAAATACAGGCTTCCATCCATGTTGCGATTCGAACTAAAAGCATGCGCTTTCCGGATTTATCTGCAATCCACCCCCAAATAAATGGCGCAAAAAAACGTGTCACAATTGCAATCGAAGATAAAACACCTATTTCTTGATAATTAAACCCTTGATCCTCTAAATACAAACTCCAATACGGCATGAATGTACCCACTATTGAATAATAGAAAAAGTAGAATCCACCGAGTTTGGAATGGATTGGAATGTTAAGCATCAAACTGTATTCCTTAGTATTTACAGTAAGTTATAAACTTTTCAGAGTTGTATGCTTTTGCATCTAAAAGACTTGGTTAGGATATGACGAGTATACAAATTTATTTTAATTAAATTATTTCAAAATTTGTACAATTTTATCAAAATATCAAATTTCCTCATTATTCTATTTATTAAACAATATGTTATTTTTACTTATAAAACTCTCATATGTTAATAAAAACCGCCCATTTGGGTAATGCCAGTCAGTTAAGCAAATTTTAGTAAAATGTAGTAAAAATGAGTGTATGTAAATACGCTCATTTTTTTATGTCTTTATCTGAACATTTAGAATCCACTCTTGAACATTCTCTCCCATCACTC